>JAKIUX010000051.1 GCA_021647345.1 Hydrogenimonas sp. | reverse complement strand
AGATAGAAGATGTTCTAAACAAGGCGTTGCTGAAGAGATAATAGAGTGCTCTGTAAAACCTAAACCTTGCTCAGGTGAGATGAGGTTTTTAGCGAAGATAACGTTTGAAACCTTCGCTAAAACGCGCTAACGCAAGTGGCCCCCTTGGGGTAAGCGCACTTTTTGCTTAATATATGATCGTGAAGTTTTCAAACTAAAATCTCAAAGCCTTTGCTCAATTTATGTTTTTCAGAGGCTACAATAGAAAAGATCCCTATGATGGAGCTTTTGTCATAGAGTCGATAGGCGCTCGATTTTACTCATTATATCGTTCTCTCTGACCGGTTTTGCGATGAAGTCGTTGGCTCCGCTGTTGAGGGCTTCGGTCTTTTTTGTCTCGTCTGTAGTGAGCACTATAACAGGAATATTTTGCAGTTTTGGGTCTGAATTCATTATCTGAAGAACCGCTATACCATCCATAATAGGCATTATGATATCAAGAAGGACAATATCTATATCGTTTAGGTCTCGAAGCAGTGTTATGGCCTCCTGACCATCGGAGGCCTCAATTATTTCATCTATTAGCTGGCTCTTTTTCAGCATGGCCGCCATAAGTTTTCTATTTATCATATCATCATCGACAACCAAAACTTTTAATCCGCTCATAAACTATTCCTTCATTACTATATGAATTTTTCCACTATAAGACGTATCAAATCGCGGTTTACTAGGTTTACGATTACGTCGTTGCACAACTTCTTATCCTCTTCGGTTATTTCGCTTACAGGGTCTCTCATCAAGATTAGTGAAGCACTCTTTTGGTTCATATCGATTGCGTTGCGAATAGATGCCAAGTCGAGACCTTCTATCTCTTTATCTGCAAAAATAAGAGCCGTTTCGGCATCAATTTTTGAGATTAATTCATTAATGTTATTAGCTATATCGACATTGTATCCGAGTTCGTGAAGCATATTTGCAAAAATCTTTCCCTCAAGTGTGCTCTTTTTCAGTACCAATATCTTGTCAGCCTTCGTAGTCTCTAAATTTTTAGACTCTCTCTGTAGTGCTTTTTCATTTTGGGGTTCATCTGTCAAGTCGAAGTCAAACTTTCTCTCCTCTGTTGCTATCTCTTTCTCAGCTTGGGGGGAGCTTTCCGGTTTTCCGCCGCCTTTTGCCTCTCTCTTGTTTTTGGAGCTCATCTTTTCAGCAAGAAACTTTTTCAAAATAGAGATGATCTCTTCACGAATGAGAGGTTTTGTCGTATATTCGTCAAGTCCTTCGGCAAGGAAACGCTCTCTGTCACCTTTAAGTGCGTTAGCTGTAAGGGCTACAATCGGTACGTGGGGGAGATTCTCATCCTCTTCATAATCAAGAATCTCGTGAGTGGCTTCCACTCCGTCCATTACAGGCATTGATATATCCATGAAGATTATGTCGTAATCACCGCTTCTTCGCTTTTCGAAAGCTTCCAGTCCATTATCGGCAAGGTCAACTTTGAGCCCAAGATCTTCAAGAGTACGCTTAATAAGTTTCTGGTTAATTGTATTGTCTTCTGCTACAAGGGCTTTGGCGTTAAATCCAATATGTTCAAGGTCAAGAAGCGGCCGGCGAATCTCTTTTGAAACCTCCGAAGTTGCAGCCTTGAGCACCGCGACCATTTTGGTTGAGTTTATTGGCTCGTAGAGAATCTTTTCACAGTGCAGTTTTAGTGTCTCAATACGTTTTTGCTGCGTAGATTTAATAATGACATTACAGTGAAGCGGAGTTTTGCCCATTTTGCGCAGGTCGGCATCTGAAGCGTAATCGCTATCTATAATTACAGATTGAACCTTTTTCTCCGAAGCAAGTTTTATAAGCTCTTCAGGTGCGCCGAAGGGGATAAGCGCGGCTCCGTAATATTCCATATACTCTTTTATATACTCATCCTGTCTCTTTTGCATTCCGGGCGATTTAAACATTGCCACCGAAACATTAGAGAAGCGCTTGTACATATCTTCGTTCATTTGAGGAAGTTCATCGAACTCTAGAGTGAAGTAGAACTTCGTACCTTTTCCGAGCTCGCTCTCAAGCTGCAGATGCCCTCCCATAAGCTCTGCGTATCTTGCGGAAATTGTCAAACCGAGTCCAGTTCCGCCGAATTTTCTCGTAACGCTTGTATCGGCTTGCGAAAAGGCTTCAAATATATGGGCTTTTTTGTCAGGAGATATCCCTATACCGGTATCTTCTACGCTGAAACTTATGGCGCATCTTTCAGGGTCTTCAGCCTCGACTTTCCTTATTTCGACATTTATCGCCCCGCCTTGGTTTGTGAATTTGACGGCATTGCTTAACAGATTGATAAGAATCTCTTTGATTTTTGTCGGGTCACCCTTGATAGGCTGGTTGAGTCTCGGGTCTATGAAGCATGCTAGATTTACACTCTTTTCAGCCGCTTTTACGGCATATATCTCCACCGCACTCTCGAACTCCTCTATGGGGTTAAATACGATATTCTCTATTTCGACTTTGTTGCTTTCAATCTTGGATAGGTCGAGGATGTTGTTTATGATCTCAAGAAGGTTTTCGGAGCTCTTCTCTATGATGCTTACGAACTCCTTCTGCTCGCCTTTGAGCTCCGTGTTTTTAAGCAGCTCTGTAAAGCCTACGATACCGTTTAGAGGAGTTCTGATTTCGTGGCTCATGTTGGCTAAGAAAAGACTTTTAGCCTCGCTTGCCTCTTCGGCTCGCTGCTGCTCGTGTCGCGCCTCCTCTATGATTGTCTGCAAAAGAGCGTAGGCTTTTGCAGTGCCATCAGCTGTGTCAAGATTGATATCGATCTGTTTGCTGGTCGACTCCGCCGCACTTTGCAAAATAGCTTCCAAATTTTTGATGTTCTGAGTAATCTCCCTGCTGACTATATATCCGAGTGCGGCCAGTATAATCGTTATTATCCATAATGCGGCCGACGATACGGCTATGAACATCTGCTCTTCCATGGTCTTAGCGCTCTTCTGTTCAAGAGATGTGTAGATGATGCTTTGCGCTTTTGCAAGCCGAGAGATCTTTTCGGTATTTATCTTAAACCAGTAAAGCGGGTCAACGGTATAGTAGCCGTCGTTTATGGAGTGCAGTATATCAATTCTTGCTTTGGCAAGGTCGTCGAAAACCTTTTGGGCATCCTTCGATGCAAGAAGGGCTTGTACTCTCTGCTTCAGCTCTTCGTCGCCTATGAAACCATATTCGTATGAATCAGCTTTACCTATATAGTGTATCCACTTTTGAAGCTCATTGTCGCTCATTTTAGTGTATCTTGTCAGAATGTACGACATAAACCCTCGCTCTATACCGCTATACTCCTTGGCAAATGCGAAGTTTACATAGGCTTTCGCTTCGTTCGCTATCTCATGCTGCAGACCTATAGTCGTAACTTTGTCTATCTCGTCAAGCAGAGCCTTGATAAGAACAGAGTAGTAGTTGAAGAAGGCTTTGTCGAAATCTAACTGTAAGGTATCGATCTGCTCTCTTTTCTGTCTAAGCATATCAAGCAGCAGTCTAAGAAGTTTTTTTGGTTTTATATCTGTATGAGTAGATAGGTAGCGATTGTAAGCGGCAATACTTTTGTCCACCTTGGCTCTTTGCTCTTTGAGCTTTTCAGCCGCCTTCTTTCCGTTAGAAGCGATATATATAGATGTCAGACCTCGCTCTACGGCAAGCTGCGTCGCAACTTCGTTTACCAGTTCACTATAACCGATGCGCTCATTTAGCTGCTGAACTTTCAGGTAGCTGGTAGCTGACTGGTATAGAAAAAAACTGGCGAAAGCCAGAAGAAGAATGATCGGAAATAGTGAAATCAATTTAAGTTTATTCTGTACGCCTACTTGCATTTGTCACCTCAAGTTTATATTGGTATTCGATATTTCATCGCTATAGCGCCGCACTCCTCGGCACCGCCCTCTTTGCCTTCCTTCAATAGTTCTATTGTTCTCTTTTTGTCTCTGCTTTTACTAAGAAGCATAGCTTCGGCCAGGTAGCATTTAGCTCTAATGTTTCCGAAATCCACAGCTTTTAGCAAATATTTTTTGGCTTTAAAGGGATCTTTTTTTACACCTTTTCCTTTCAAGTATAAAAGACCTAGAAGAAAGTAGGCTTGATCCGATCCCTCTTCGTTTACCGCCCTCTCAAACATTGTTTTGGCTTTTGTATAGTCACCGTTTTTGTATGCGCGAATACCGTCTGAAAAATAGCTAGCAAAAGTCAATGCAGGCATCAGAAACAGCAGCGCAAGGAGGCCCTTTTTCACGTGTACTCCTTTGCCATCATTTTGGCCAATGCAGCAAGTTTATGGTAAAACTTTATCAGTTCCTTCTCAACCTCTTCTAGGTCCTTTGCATGCTGTACGCTCTCCATAAGTGCTCTCATGTCCTCTATTCTTAGATTTGCGGCGACTCCTTTGAGTTTATGAGCTACTTCGTTTATTGTTCCTATGTCCGCTCTCTCGTAGGCATCTTCGAATCTCTTTTTCTCATCTCTTGCCTGCTCGATGAAGTCGTTTACAAACTCAAGAATCAGAGATTCTGGCAAACCAAGGGCTTCAGCCGCCTCATCCGGGTTAAAATTTATCGACTCACCTCCACATGCCCCTTCAAGCCTCAAGGAAGAAGAGCTTCCAGAGACGTGCTGGGTCTCTTTTGTATCCTCACTGCTATCTGTGTCAAGTTCAGTAGCGCCGCTCTTGGACCATGCTTGCTGCCGATTTTCAATATCTTTATTAAAGAGGTCTGGTGCATAAAATGATGCGACTGATCTCATATATGAGTCGATATCTATCCATATATTCTTGAACTCTTCCGGCTCGTTAGCCGATAGGGCTTTGTCGATATTTTCGGTTAGGCTATCCATACCAAGGTTTGCGGCAACTCCTTTGATTTTCAAAGCCTCTTTTTTTGCTGCAAATATATTTTTTACAGATATTGCGGCTTCAATTTCCGGAGTATACTCAACATAAGTTTCAAGAAACTCTTTTATAAACTCTTTGATTCTATTTTCCGAAAGTCCGAGTGTGGCAGCAATCCTTTTCGTATCAGGTATATTTTTTTCTATAGCGATAACGGGCTTAGGTTTTGAGTCAAGGCCGCTATCAAACTCTAAAGGTTTATCTATCTCTTTTTTAGATTCCGACTCATCAAAGAGGGTTGCACTCTCTTTTGGACTTTTAGTAAAGGCATCTATTTTGAGTCCTATTTCAGGGGTGTCACGGACCTCTTTATCCTCTTCTTGACTCTCTTTTTGAGTGGCGGATATATCTCGATCTTTCTCTATGTCGGTATCAAAACTAAAATCGACCAGATCAAGCGGCTCTTCGCTTTTTTCCTCTGTGCTGCTCTCTTTTGCCTCCTCTTCTTCAAAACTGAAGCTCACCTCTTTTTTCTCATCGATATCGATACTTGTCGCAGATATTTGGATCTCTTCTTCAACAGCGGAGGTTGCGAAAGGATCGCTTACAGGGTTTTCTAGCTCCTCCTCTTTTTCAAACTGTTGGAGCGACAGAACACTTGCACTCTCCATATCATTGAAAGGCTCTTTAGGCTCTTCGTATGGTTGAGTGCCGTCTGCAAGCCTTAGGTTTTTAAAATCTACCTGATAGAAAAATTCAGGGGTGTTTTCATGGAACTCTGCAGGATAAACTATCTCAAGCTCAAGTTCGCACTCATATATAGCATTGTCTCTGGTGGAGATAAGTACTCTTTTTTGCTCTTTGCTTGCATTTTTCAAGAAAATGAGCCATGAGAAAGCTTCGAAGTTGTAGATATATCCGGGACGCTTCAGAAAAAGTTCGCTGTAGTCGTTGTGTTCGTCGTTGAAGTGCTCTATATCGTGATAGCCGGCAAGCTTCAAAGCTTTTTTGGAGATACAGAACAGTTTGCCGTCATTTCTGTAGATTAGCACGCTTATCCTTTACTCTTCTCATCTTCAAGCATCTGAGCGTATGTATGGACGATGGATTCGATATCGATCCGTTTGGCCGGATGCCTGGCAGCTATATACCCGACTTTTTCCCCATCTTTGTAGACAGGTTTGATAAAAGTCTGTACCCAGTAATATCGGCCATCTTTGCGTAAATTTTTAACAAGGCCGGTCCACTCTTTATCGGCTTGAATGGTATCCCACATCTCTTTAAAGGCGGCTTTTGGCATATCCGGGTGCCTAATTATGCTGTGAGGTTGCCCTATTAGCTCCTCTTTTGTATATCCGGAGATCTCTATAAACTTTCTGTTGGCATAGGTGATGATCCCGTTAAGATCGGTTTCGCTTATAATTATGCCGTCGACGAAAGTGAACTCTTCATCGATAGGGTTAGGTCTCTTCATTTAAAAGTCCGTTTCGATGCAAAATCGAGTGTTTTCGAAGAATCATCCAGCTTTTTGCAACTTAGAGTTGCTTTTTGCCTCGATTTGCTTGCTGATCCTTTTCGAAAAGCCAATTATTTATAGTAATATTCAATAAGGGTATCATAACATAAACTTCTATTAGTTTTGCTTACTCCTTACACGAAATAGTATATCGGCTATATTGAAATATTTTTCAGGTACTCATGAACTCTTTTTGCATCATGTTCACTAAGTACAGCTTCGAGAGATTCGGTGTCGCTCTTTCTGATAGCTTCGAAAGAGCCGAAGTAGCTTAGAAGTTTTTTCACTTTCGCCGGGCCTATCCCTTTTATCTCAAGAAGAGAGATCTCCTTCTCCTCTTTTAG
>JAKIUX010000050.1 GCA_021647345.1 Hydrogenimonas sp. | reverse complement strand
GATGGGAGTTTACGAGATGGATAAGTTTGCTAGAGGAAGCTTCAAGCTTGCCAACTATGTGGCCGAATCGTACGCTACCAAGATAATCGGCGGAGGAGATACGGCTGATCTAGTCCAAAGAGTGGGCGTCGATGACGAGATGACCTTCATCTCAACCGGAGGCGGTGCCAGTCTGGAGCTTCTGGAGGGTAAAAATCTGCCCGGAATTTCAGCTCTTCAGGTAGACGGAGATGAGGAATGAGCAAGATTTTAGCCGCAAATTTCAAAACCAATCATACCAGAGCTTCTACGGCAGAGTATATTGCCCAACTCGACCAATGGATGCAGAAGAATGGTTACCGCGATGAGGTTTACATATTTCCACCTTTTACCGCTCTTGACTCTTTTGAGACCAAATCTTCAATAGTTGTAGGGGCACAGAACGCCTACCCTACCGTTAAAGGCTCTTTTACAGGCGAAATAGGATTGGAGCAGCTTGATGAGTTTGGCATTAAAACCATACTTGTAGGCCATAGCGAAAGGCGCCATCTTCTTGGCGAGACCCAAGAGTTTATAGCTTCTAAATATAGATGGTTCACGGAGAGGGGGCTTACGATCTTCTACTGCATAGGGGAGCCGCTGGAGGTTAGAGAGCAGGGAGAAGAGGCTGTAAGAAGGTACATTGTGGAGCAGCTTGAGGGTATCGACACCTCTTATGAAAATCTGATAATGGCGTATGAGCCGGTATGGGCTATCGGAACCGGTAAAACTGCCACTCCTAAGCTGATAGAGAAGACCCATGCCGTCATAAAATCTCTCTGCGACAGGCCGCTGCTATACGGCGGAAGCGTAAAGCCTGCAAATATTGAAGAGATCCTTTCGACTCCGGGTTGCGACGGCGCTTTGATAGGTACGGCGAGCTGGGATGTTTCAAGCATGGTTTCGATGTTAGAAACAGTGATTGAACAATGAGTGATGAGTTGAAGCTTCTCGTATCGAGCACAAAAACTTTAAAAGAACAGGTAAAATATTGAGAATGGGAAACGAGATGCGCTTGCATATAATTTCTGTTTTTGATGGAAGCCCGCTATGCGGTCATCAGAAATTTCTCGTTTCTCATTGCTAATCTCTCACTAAAAGGATTTATATGATCATGCAAGGTAAAAGAGGCCTCATAGTTGGGGTCGCCAACAACAAATCTATAGCCTACGGCATAGCCAAAGCGTGCCATGCACAGGGTGCCAAGCTAGCTTTTACATATTTAAATGATGCACTTAAAAAGAGGGTCGAGCCGATAGCTGCCGAGTTTGGAAGCGATATGGTATACCCTCTTGATGTAAGTAAGCCCGAAGAGTTTGAGGCTTTGGCAAAAAACCTCAAAGAGAGGTGGGGGAGTTTTGATTTTATTGTGCACGCTGTAGCTTTTGCGCCCAAAGATGCCCTTAGCGAATCTTTTGTTCAGACTTCAAAAGAGGCTTTCAATGTAGCTATGGATATATCTGTCTACAGTCTCATAGAGCTTACCCGCTATATGCTTCCTATGCTTAACGAAGGGGGTTCTGTTTTGACTCTAAGCTACCTTGGAGCGCAGAAGCATATCTTTAACTATAACGTAATGGGTGTCGCAAAAGCGGCTCTTGAAGCGAGTGTACGTTACCTTGCCGCCGATCTTGGGCCTGTGAAAGGAATTAGAGTAAACGCGATAAGCGCAGGGCCCATCAAGACGCTGGCTGCAAGCGGTATAGGTGACTTTAGGTTTATAATGAACTGGAATGAAGCAAACTCGCCTTTAAGAAGAACCGTTACTATAGATGAGGTGGGAAACAGTGCTATGTATCTTTTAAGTCCTCTCTCAAGCGGAGTAACCGGCGAAGTGCACTATGTCGATGCCGGTTATAACATAATGGGAATGGCTGCAGTAGATGAAGAGAACGGAAAGCCTCAGCTTAGCTGGGATAAGCGAAAGTAGCAGTTACATATAGTAATAAATAAGCTTGATAACTGTCATTTATGTGTCATTATGGTCGTTTAAGTTTACTCTATGATATAATGGCGCTTGCAAGCTAACAATATTAACCCCTAAGGAGTAGGAATGAAATTTGCAAAACTTAGCCTAGCGGCTGTAATGGCAATGGGTATATCCGCATTTGCGGATGTTAAAATAGGTGGAGACGTAAAAGTTTTTTACGGTACTAACGACGCTGATATGTGGAGCGGAGCATTGGCTCCTCATACTCCTGGCGATGCAAGCCTCTTTGGTCAAGATAACTCTTATGCAAATGCGGCTGTAAGCCTTGATGCAGAAAAAGAGCTAAAAGACGGAATTATAGCTAAAGTAGGTTTGACGGTACTTGATACACTAGGCCTTGAGAGCAGAGTAGTTAGCGATACCTGGGCAGGCAGCGGTGTAGGTTCTCAAATGTGGTTTGACGAAGCGAACCTTCAAGGAACAGTTTTCGAAAAGACTGCCGTAATATTCGGTCGTCAATATATAGACACTCCTCTTGTGTTTTCTGAAAAGTGGAATATCGTAAGTAACAGCTACGATGCAGCGGTTGTTGCGGACAGTCACATAGAAAACACGACTCTCGTTGCCGCTTGGATAATGAGAAGTAATGTCGGCGGTGCAGCTACGGTAACCACCGGGGATAGATTCGGCGGCCAGCCTTACAATACTTTCGGTGACAATGGCGCATACGCTTTCGGTGCTATAACTACCGCGATACCTATGACTACAGCGCAAGCGTGGTACTATGACGTTGACTCTATTGCTACGGCTTATTGGCTTCAAGCTGATATAACTCCTGAGCTTGATAATGACATGAAGCTTGAGCTTGGCGCGCAGTATACTGCTACATCTGAAAATAAAGCTAATGCGAACGATGCTTCTGTTTGGGCTGTTAAAGCTGGAGTTAATCTTGCTGGATTTGATATCTCTGCTGCATACTCTTCTGTAGATAAAGGCGATGTAGGCTTTGGTAACGTTGGCGGCGCTCAGTCAAAACTCTATACTGAAGCTTGGTGGAACTACGGGTATGTAAGTAGCCCTGATACAGATGCCTATAATATTACTGCTACTTACGATGCTGAAATTGCTAAACTGGGTGCTTACTATACTGCCACCGACAGCAATGGCAACGGCAGAGACTTGACAGAATTTGCGCTTACCGCAGGTAAGTCTTACGGTGCATTTGAGACGATGCTAGCCTATATTTACACAGATGCAGAAGATCAGAACATTAACGACGCTTACAACACTCTGCAACTCTATATCACTTACAACTTCTAATATCTGTTAGATGTTAATTGCCGTCTCAATTTCGAGGCGGCTCTACTTTAACTCTTTTAAAACATTAAGGCTCCGCTTCGGCAGGGTATCTTATAATTCTTCTTAAGTTGCAAAGATGCTTCAAAATTTTGATCAAAAGAGTTAAAAATGTATCTCTTTTTTAGAAAGCTCTTATATATCGGGGGTATGCTTCTTATTATATCTCTTATTTCATTTTTGGTGATCCACGCTGCACCAAACAGCTTTTTTGCAGCTGGCGAGCTAAATCCAAATATAACTAAAGAGTCTATAGAGCATCTAAAAGCTGTCTATGGCCTCGACAAGCCTCTTTGGGAGCAGTATATTAGGTGGGTATGGGCGCTGATGCATCTGGACTTCGGTCTATCTTTCGCCAGTGGTGAAAGAGTTAGCTTGGAGATCGCATCGCGTCTGCCTATAACTTTGACAATGAATATCATATCTATGGTTTTTGTATTTTTTATCTCTTTAAGGCTTGGAATAGCTGCTGCTTTGCGCCAAAACAGTATAAAAGATAGATCTATAAAAGAGCTCTCTCTTTTGAGTTTCGCCATGCCCTCTTTCTACCTCGCTCTGGTTTTGATTTTGATATTTGGGCTGAAGCTCGGGTGGTTTCCCATTAGCGGACTTCAAAGTCTTGAACCAAAAGAGGGGATTTTGAAGTGGTTAGACTATGCATGGCATCTTGCCATTCCGATTTTTGTAATGGTTTTTGGAGGAATTGGGGGGCTAACAATGTATGTGCGCTCCTTGACTCTGGAGATTTTAAAGAGCGATTATATCTTTTTTGCAAAAGCGAGAGGGATAGATGATGCGACTATAAGAAAGCGCTTCATTATGCCCAACTTAATGCCCTCTATAGTTACGATTCTCGGTCTCTCGCTGCCTGGGCTGATAGGCGGAAGCGTGATAATCGAGTCGATTTTTTCAATAAACGGAATGGGGCTGCTTTTTTACCAGTCGGCACTTAGCCGCGACTACCCGGTTATAATGGGTATTTTGATAATAACCGCATTTTTGACACTTCTTGGAAACGTGTTGGCCGATTTGGCTCTTTTGAAGCTAAACCCATACGCAAGAAGAGAGCAATGAGTAATTGTATACTCTGAAAAACTATTCTGCTCAAACGGCTTCGCTATGGTATCTAGGAATTTCGATGAAATTCCGACCATTACGCTGCAGATGTTGTTCGCAGAAGAGTTTTTCAGAGGGCTCTATTAGTAATGTGTAGTGAGTAAGTAGGAAATTATAAATTGAGAGAATGATTTAACTTAACTCCTTGCTCTATGGTTAGTCGAAAAAATGGAAGGAAGCGGAGCCTCCATCCTTCATTATTACGTTAGGTTGCCTTCCTTCCGTTACTGACGAAAAACTAACGAAAGACTATCACTCGCCAAATAGCGCTTTTAGAGCGTCCGGGTTGAGCTGTGTCTGCTCCTCTTTCGTTTCGCCCTTAGCTTGCGGTGCCGAGGCTATCTCATTTAGCTCTATCTGGTAGCCTGTGAGCATCGATGCAAGGCGTATGTTTATGCCGCTTTTGCCTATCGCTTTAGACTTCTGGTCGCTCGGCAGTGTTACTATCGCTTTATCTTTCTCTATCTTTACGCTGCTTATGATAGCGGGGCTTAGGCTTCTTGCTACAAAAATCTCCGGTATGGGCGAGTACTCGATGCAGTCGATATTTTCGTTATGCAGCTCTTCGCTTACGGCGTTGATTCTAACCCCTTTTACCCCTACCGTAGCGCCTACCGGGTCGACTCTCGGGCTAAGAGCCGTCAGTGCCACTTTCGCTCTCTCTCCCGGAATTCTTGCAGACTTCTCAATAACTACGAGACCGTCGGCAATCTCCGGAACCTCCTGCTTTAGCAGCTCTTCGAGGAACTTCGGCATAGTTCGCGAAATCTCCAGGTGTATGCCAAACTTCTTGTCAATGCCGACATAACGCAAAATACCTTTAATCGTATCTCCAACGCGGAAAGATTCGCCCTTGATGCGGTTTCTTTTCGGAAGCACGGCGCGAACCTCGTCTATCTCTATATATGTATTCTCTTCGCTGTCTACTCTGGTGACAGGACCGTTTACTATGGTGCCAATCATCGCTTTATATTTGTTGAACATCTGCTCTTCCACGAAGCGCTGGATGTGGTACTCTATCTCTCGGTAGAGTGCGGCTGCGGCATTTCTGCCATACTCTTCGAGGTTTATCGGCTCTCCGGTAAGTTCATCCCCTATCTCGGCGTCAGGGTCGATATCTTTCGCCTCTTCAAGACTTATGAACTTTTCAGGCTCATCTACAAGCCTCGGGTCGCCCTCTTCCACTACGGTGATCTTCTGACGCAGGACGTAACTTTTGGAGTTTTCATTTATCTCCACGTCGAAGTCGCACTTTTCGCAAACAACTCTCTTTGCTGTCTGGACAAGGGCTGTTTTGAAAGCCTCTTTTGCCGATTCGGGCGGCAACCCTTTTTCGTGTGCAATAGAGTCGATAATATCTATGATCTTTTCCATACCTTCAACAATTCCTTCTATAAACTTTTTTGATTTTTTGCGCAGTGGAGAGGGGCTCGCCCCGATCTTGCAGCGATTAAGACTTACATTATACTGAAAGCAATCTTTATCATTTATAAAAGCTTTACCTTTGTTTCGATATAATCGGCCGATAGTGTAAAGCATTAAATTGTAGAGGAATGTATATGGAATTGAAAGCGGCAAGAACCGAACTTAACGCCAAGCCGAAAGCTATTACCGTTGAAAAGATTGAAAAAGAGCTCGAAAAAGAGGGGCAGAAGATATTCTATTTCGATAGAGAGAACTCCCATAAAGATCTGATGGAGATGGTTGAGCACTTCGAGGGCAAAGGGTACAGTGTCTACTTTAGAGAGATCCGTTTCGGACTGAACGAGAACGATTACCTCTACGAAGTTCATATACTAAAATGAGCCGGGAGCCCGCCTGGTGAGCAAAAAGTTCTTCATAGAGACACTCGGATGCGCTATGAACGTTCGCGACAGCGAACATATGATGGCTGAGCTTGTGCTGAAAGAGGGGTACGAGGAGGCTCGAGCCCCTGAAGAGGCCGATCTTATAATTATAAATACGTGCAGTGTGCGTGAAAAGCCTGTCAATAAGCTTTTCAGCGAGATAGGGCAGTTCGCGAAAGTTAAAAAGCCTGGAGCGAAGATAGGGGTTTGCGGCTGCACGGCAAGCCATCTTGGCGAAGAGATAATAAAGCGCGCACCTGTCGTTGATTTCGTTTTGGGTGCTAGAAACGTAAGCAAAATAACAGAAGTTCTGCACCGAAGCAAGGCCGTTGAGGTCGATATTGACTATGACGAGAGCTCTTACGCTTTCGGAGAGTTTAGAACATCTTTATATAAAGCCTACGTGAATATATCTATCGGATGCGACAAACAGTGCACCTTCTGCATTGTTCCCCATACCAGGGGAGAGGAGATATCTA
>JAKIUX010000049.1 GCA_021647345.1 Hydrogenimonas sp. | reverse complement strand
AGGTAAGAGCTTCGCTGTAGCGTTTTCCCTCTTCTATTGCACTTAAGAGCTGCTTTGAGGGCGATCCGTCTGAAGCGACGATAGTTATATTTAAAATAGGCACGATTGCTTGGGCGCAAATTGCCGCCCTTTTGACTACCTCTTTAGAACTTTTGCCATACTCTTCATACTCTTTTCCCTCCGTAAAGAGGATGCGTCTTAAAATCGCATTGTACTCCTGCATGAAGATGTCGAAAGTGTCCAAAACATCTTTGTACTGCGACAGCTCCCTTTGCAGAGTTACGATATCGTTGAGATAGTGCTCTTTTTGCTCGATATAGTTTTTGGCATCGTCATAGCACTTCTTTGCTGCGGCAAGGTTTTTTCCGGAGCTTTTTGCCATTAAAACCGACCATGTTACCAGAGCTGCAGCCACGGCCGCCGTGATGAGCCCCAATCCTCCAAAAAGAGGTGAAGCGCTTGGATATGCAAAAGCTCCGCCGCCGATCCATGTAAGGATCTTCTCTATGCTACGCTCAGTAAAAAGATTTTGAAGGTCGAACGAAACTCCCGCTCCTGCCGCTCCTATGAGAAGAGCTGCTAAGAGCGTTATGATCGCCGCCGTCAAGGAGGCCAGAGCCGCCGGCAGTTTGCCCATCTTTGTGCCTGCTATCTCTATTGGCTCTACACTTTCGATGCGACCGATTAGCTCACGCATCTGCCCGGCGTAGCTCTGTTCAGTAATATCCGCCATCTCTACAGGTTTTACCCCTTTTAGCGTAAAGTAAAGGTCATGGAATCTTTTGAGTGTTTTTCTGGCGAGATGGCTTTTGAGGGTATCTATCTCCGAAACTAGCTTTTTAAATCTTTGCAGTTGCGTTTCGCTTCGTTCCTCTATCTCCTCTAGCGCTTTTTTAGCCTCCTCTATAAGCTCTTGTGCTCTCTTTTGCTTTTTCATCGTAGAAAACATGATACTCTCCTAATATCTCTCTTTCATCGCCGCTCTCGCTTCTCTGTCTGCCATCTTTCTTTTAAGCGTCTCGCGCTTGTCGTGCTTGGTTTTCCCTTTTGCCAGTGCTATCTGTAGCTTCGCTCTGTTCCTTTCGTTGAAGTATAGCATCAGCGGTACGATTGCCAACCCCTCCTGTTTTACCTTACCGTACCACTTATCTATCTGTTTTCTGTGCAGAAGGAGTCTTCTTGGACGTTTTTCGTCAGGTTTGTAGTGGGGGTTGGTGCTTTCAAGAAGGGTTATGTGCATGCCAAATACCCACGCTTCGCCTTTTATTATGCGTACATAGCTATCTTTCAAGTTGACTCTGCCCATTCTTATCGACTTCACTTCGCTGCCGAGCAGCTCGATTCCTGCTTCGAGCTTCTCCAAAATCTCATATTCGTGAAAGGCTTTCTTGTTTCTCGCTACTATCTTTATGGACATCTTCTCTCTTTATCTCTTTTCGAAAAATGTGCTGCCGCTGCCGCTGAAAAAGCGGCTATTGGAAGAGTGCTCTTCAAGTTCCGGATAGAGCAGCAGCGACGGAGCGTAGAGGTCGTTGGCTTCTAAAGGTTTTAGGCTTTGCATAAGCTTTGTGCTCGATACATCAAGCCACTCTCTTGCGCTATCTTTTGCTATTTTATCGCCGAATCTATCTCTAAAACATCTATATACCGCTCCTGTATCGCAATGTATCGGCGGGGTGAAGAGCTTAAGATCCAAAGGTTCATCGTCGAAAGGCTCTATCTTTTCACCCACACCCTCTACATTGGCGCTTGCATACCCGTAAACGAAAAATGGGACATCCGCTCCTACGCTCTCTCCAATCCGGGCCAACTCATCTTTGGAGAGTCCAAGATCGCAAACATCGTTGCAGAGATTCAAAAAAGCGGCGGCATCGGAGCTTCCTCCGCCAAGACCGGCACCCATCGGTATACTCTTTTTTAAGAGTACGGCATACTCTTTGAAAAAGAGCTCTACTTGGGGTTTTAACTCTTTTAGCAGACGGTACGATTCACTGACACTGTTTCTCTCAGGCAGAGGGGTGCTGCACAGTAGCTCGAACCGATCGCTTTTTCTCTCTTTTTTGATGAATTTCAGAGTGTCGCAGAGCGAGTCAACCCTTACGAACCTTGATCGAAGTTCATGGTAGGCTCCTCTTATTCCGGTAATCTTCAAAAAGATGTTTACTTTGGCCGGGGCAAGGCGGGTCATCACTTTGAGAGTCTCTCCTTCAGCCCCTCAAGAAGCTGCAGCGGAGCCTCTTTAGACGCCCTCTTGTTCTCTTCGCTAACAGCCAAAAAGAGCTCCTCTCTAAGTATAGTTACGTCGCTTGGAGCCTCTATTCCTATGCGAACGCCGTGTCTGTCGCATGAGACGATCTTTATGACAATATCTTCCCCTATCCGTATCGCTTCATCTTTTTTACGTGTCAGTACGAGCATAATTCCACCTTGTTGAGCAGATAGGCAACCCCGTCGCCATCATCTATCTCTATAATAGCAAAATATTTGCCAAAAGTGGTGTGGTAGATACCCGGTTCGCACTTTTTAAAATCTTTTTTGTGCAGTTTCTTGCCTAAAATCAGATCTTCAGGCTCCCCCAAATATCGGTTGAAAGGGGGTTTAAGGCACTCCAGCGGATTGAGTGCTTTTTCATCTTCATATCTGAAAACCCCCTCTTGCAGACGCTCCAGATAGCTCAAAGAGCCGCAAGTTCCAAGCTTTTTGGCTATCTCTTCACCCAGCGAACGTATATATGTACCTTCGCTCACATTTGCCTCGAAAGTGACAAAGGGGTGGCGGTAGTGCAGAAGGCGGATGTCGTGAATCTTTGAAACTAACTCCTGCATATCGACCGCTCTGCCCTCTCTAGCCAAGCTGTAAGCCCGTTTTCCGTCTACCTTTTTAGCGCTATATTTTGGAGGAGCATACCTAAACTCACCCTTGAAAGAGTTGACGGTTTCGGCTACGATTTGCTCCTTAAGAGGGGCGATCTCTTCGATCCGGCCAATCGATTCTATATCGAGAGTTTCGCTCTCGGCTCCGAGCCAGAGCGTGGCTCGGTAGATTTTTGGGCTCTTTTTTAAAAACCTAAAGAGTTTCGTATATTGGCCGAAAGCTATTGTTAAAACCCCGCACGCGAAAGGGTCCAAGGTTCCTGAAAAACCTGCTTTTTTGACGCCGTACCTTCTCTTTATCTGCGATAAAAATCTGTTTGAGCTCAAAAAGATCGGTTTCCTGGCAACGAAGAGGCGGCTTTCACACAAGACCCCTTTCTCATTCTCTCTTTTCTTTCTCATCGACAGCTTTAAACCCTTTCGACGAAGGATGATAGTATCTCTCTTCTGTCACCGCCAAAATTTATCTGAAGCTTAAAATCTCTTCCGGCTCTTGAGACTCCAAGTACTCGCCCTATGCCGAAGAGTTTATGTTTTACAAGGTCGCCTTTTTTGTAGCCGACAGACTTCTCTATGACAAGCGACCCTTCGAGCAGCCCTGCTTCGGTCAGAAAACGGCTCTTGTCGAGGTGCTTTCTGCGCCCTTTGTGAAAACGGCTTTGAACGGTAGAGAGGGTCAAAGTCTCTTTGGCTCTTGTCATAGC
Organism: Hydrogenimonas sp.; assembly: GCA_021647345.1. Classification (GTDB taxonomy): domain Bacteria; phylum Campylobacterota; class Campylobacteria; order Campylobacterales; family Hydrogenimonadaceae; genus Hydrogenimonas. Next base: position 3,187 of record JAKIUX010000049.1, on the reverse strand, counting down.
GACGTAGCCGAGCCGACGCTCCTCCCCTATATCCCATCCGTCGCCAAGAAGGGGAAAGAACTCCTCCTCCATTCCTATGACGAAGAGGTGTGCGAACTCAAGCCCTTTGGATGCGTGCACGCTCATGATGGATATCTGTTCCCCTTTTATCTGATCTTGGTCGCTCTGCAGAGAGATCTCGTTGAGAAACTCGTCGAGTGTAATGTCGGGGTTTTTCTTCACCATATCTCTGAATAGTCCGTAAAATTCGTCGAGGTTCAAAACGCGCTCCATGCCGTCAGGCATGGCGGCGTAATACTCTTTCAAGCCTATCGTCGGCTCAAGTATCTCGATGAACTCCATAGTTGAGCGCTCTAGGGTCTCTTGCATTATCTCAAGATCGTTTATGAACCTGTTTATCGCGGCGTAGGCCTTTTTGCTAAGAAGTTTCGATAGTTCAGCTTTTGGGGTTTCGCCGAGAAACTGGCATAGCGACTGGCGTTTTTCGTACGCTGCTTTCTCGATCTTCTCTATAGTAGCTTTGCCTATGCCTCTTTTCGGACGGTTTATCACCCTTTTGAAACTGAAGTCGTCGTGGCTGTTGGCGATAATGCGCAGGTAGCTGATGATATCTTTTATCTCGGCGCGCTCATAGAATCGCACACCCCCTACCAGCTGGTAGGGTATCTTTGCGCGGTTGAGCCCCTCTTCAAGAGAGCGCGAAAGTGCGTTTATTCTGTATAAAACGGCTATCTCCCCTGCAGGCACGCCGCTTTCAATAAGCTTTTTTATCACTCTTGCTATCTTGTCCGCCTCTTCATTTTCGTCGTGGCTTTGAAAGAGTTCGACAGGCTTGCCCTTTCCTTTCGTGCTTATAAGTTTTTTGCCAAGCCTGCCGCGATTGTGCTGAATAAGCAGGTTCGCTGCATTTAGTATCTCTTCGGTAGAGCGGTAGTTGTTTTCGAGCTTTACCACTTTGGTTCCGTCGAACATATTGGCGAACTCAAGTATATTTTTTATGTTAGCACCCCTCCAACCGTAGATACTCTGGTCGTCGTCACCCACTACGCATAGGTTAGTGTGTGAGTGGCACAGCTTTTTTAGAAGCTGAAGCTGCAGTTCATTGGTATCTTGGTACTCATCTACCATTATATAGCGATACCTCTCACTGATGCTCTCTCTCAAATCTTCATTTTCATCGAGCAGCCGGTAGGTCAGCATCAAAAGATCGTCGAAGTCAACCAGGTTGTTCTCTTCTATATACTCCTGGTAGGTTCTATAGATAGCAGATATCTTTTTGTAGTTTGGATGTTCTGCCTGCTCGATCGCTTGAAGAGGGTCTATGAGCGAATTTTTGTAGCGTGAGATCTCGCTTGCTACAAGAGGTGTGGGAAGCTCTTTGCTTATCTGCTTTATTATACGCTTCTTGTCGTCGGTATCTATGACGACAAAATCGTTTTTCCTTCCAAGCCTCTCTATATTGAATTTCAAAAATATAAGCCCGAATTTATGGAATGTGCAAAGAAGAGGGGGATAGATTGGGTTCTCTATCATCGAGAGGGCTCTTTCGCGCATCTGAGATGCCGCTTTGTTGGTGAATGTCAAGGTCAATGTATTGGCAGGGTCGATTCCGATAGAGAGAAGATATGCAAGGCGAGATGTTATGGTTTTGGTCTTTCCGCTGCCGGCTCCCGCGAGTATCAGCATAGGACCGTCTATATGGCTGGCCGCTTCACGCTGCTGCGGGTTTAGTTGTTCGAGTATCTTGTCCATCCTGTCCGTCATCTTTGATTCGGTCCTCTGCATCAACTCTTCGAGCTTTTTAAGATGCAAACTACCTTATTTATGTATCTTTATTATTTTATTTAAGTATACCAAAAAATATTTAGGGCTCCCCTTAATCGCATCGGTACTATTTTAAATAGTTATTTTGAAAGTTATGGAAAGGATTTGAATGAAAAATCTGATGAATAATAAAAAATTATTGCTTTTGAGAAAATAATTTGGTAGAATAACAAATAAAAATATTAAGGATAGATTATGTTGAAGGATTTTGCAAAACTTGAGACCTTTTTGACGGTTATACGCGAACACAGTTTTTCTAAGGCTTCGGCGAAACTTGGGATCTCGCAGCCTGCCGTAACGCAGCAGATCAAATTTATAGAGAAGTATCTCGACTGCAAGATTATAGAGAGAAAGAAGAATGGTGTGATCCTTACTAAAGAGGGTGAAGATCTATACCGTATAGCTTTAAGGCTTGAAAAGTGTATCAATAGTGCCGAAAAGGATCTTATGAAGATTATAAACAAAGAGATCACCTTTAGAATAGGCGCATCATTTACCATCGGAAACTTTATAATCCCGGGCAAGTGCCTCAACAATATCAAAGAGGTTATCCATAACGACGTTCAGGTCAAGGTTGAGCTAAGCGGACAGGTTATAGATGATATTTTGAACAAAAAGATCGACCTTGGGCTTATTGAGTCTCCGGTTTTCAAAGATGATGTTATATATCGCGAATGGCTTGACGACGAGCTTGTGATATTCAGCAACCGCCCTATTCCGAGATATTTAAAACCTGACGATCTGAAGAGTTTCAGATGGATATGCCGCAACGAGTCTTCCCATACGAGAAAGCTGGTCAAAGAGGTTTTCGAAGAGATCGGGTTCGACTGCAACAATCTAGATGTTCTTTATGAAGTAGACAGCACATCGACCCTCAAAGCGTCGATATTGAAAGCTGACAAAGATGAAGATAAGCCGCCTGTAGTCTCGGTCATATCTCATGCCGCTATTGCCGACGAGGTTGAGAGCGGACAGCTTTACGAGGCGAAGATACGAGGCTTCAGGATCAAAAGAAAGCTATATATCGCCTACTCAAAAGAGAGTAAACATGACGCTTTCATCGAGAATGTTGTAAGCTATCTACAGCAGTCCAAGTGCTGATAGAATAAGAATGGAAGCTTCGCTTCCATCCATGTATTATTCAAGAACAATAGAGCAACGACTAAATCTTAATGCCTGCTCTAAATTTATATTTCAATTGAGTGCTCCTAAAAATCTAATCTTGCTCAGGCGAGATGAGATTTTTAGAGTGATAATGTAGGGAATAAAGGGGGCAGACGATAGCGATGACTTAATCCTCTTTAGGTCTACTCTTTAGAAACTTTCTGTTTTCAGGGTTGCTTAGAAGGGCTTCGAGAGAGCT
>JAKIUX010000048.1 GCA_021647345.1 Hydrogenimonas sp. | reverse complement strand
CCAAGATCAAGATAGCGCTTTATCGTCTCCTCATCTCTTATGCCTCCTCCAAGCTCCATCTTAAGACCGCAATTTTTTCTTATCTTCTCTATCTGCTCAAGATTTTTAGGCTCTCCTGCAAAAGCGCCGTTAAGATCGACTAGATGAAGCCATTTTGAGCCCATATCTTCAAACCTCTTTGCAAGCTGCCACGGCTCGTCGCTATATATTTTAGCGCTATCCATCAAACCTTTGGTCAATCTGACCGCCTTTGCATCTTTTAGATCTATAGCAGGTAGAATCTCCATCATATCTCCGTAAAATTTTTTAAAATCTTCAATCCGTTATCGTGCGACTTCTCCGGGTGGGGCTGAATGCCGAAAATATTGCCGTTAGAGACTGCGCTTACAAACTCGTAGCCGTACCATGTCCTTCCTATGGCGTACTCATCTGAAGTTACGGCGTGGTATGAGTGAACGAAATATAGGTAAAACTCCTTCTGCATACCCGCAAAAAGAGGGGTCTCCCTCTGCACGAAGAGTTCGTTCCACCCCATGTGGGGTACCTTGTGGGGAGTTTCGAACATCTTCGAATCAAAAGGAACCACCTCGCCCGGAACGAGTCCAAGCCCCTCGTGCTCGCCAAACTCCAGACTTTTGGAAAAGAGCAGCTGCATACCCAAACAGATTCCAAGCATAGGCTTTCCTGTAGCGGCGAACTCCTTTACCGCTTCATCCATCCCGCTGCTTCGCAGATGCTCCATTGCATCGCCGAAAGCGCCGACACCCGGCAGAAGTATCCTGTCGAAACTTCTAATCTTATCGGGGTCAGAGACTATCATAGATTTAGCGCCAATCTTCTTTAAAGCGTTTTTGACACTTGCCAAGTTGCCCATATTGTAGTCGATGACGGCTACCATCAATCGAGCCTCTTCTGTATGCTTCTAAGGTAGAAAGAGAGGGCAAAAAGAAGCATCGTAACGCCACCTATGAGGTATACAGCGTATATCAGCTTGGCCGGATCGATAATGGCAAATTTAAATACCAGCATCAGTGCCTCTATAGCCAGCGCAATGATGATGGAGCCGAGAAATCGCACCATCGTTTTATGTATCTCGTCATGCTCACCCCTCTTTTGCTCTCCGAGTACCTCCTCTTCAAATATCGCTTTGACAAGGTCGAAGATAGCCAGAGAGAGAGTCAGCAAAATTGTAGCTTCGAACATCTCTTTGATATCTATCTTTATAAAGTCGAACCCGTGAACTAAAAAGCTCTTTATGCCGTTTAAAAACAGAAGCAGTGCAACCGCCAAAAGAGCAACGGAAAAGAGCGCGTAAGAAATCTTTGAAAATCTTCCAAAGAGGGTCTCGGCAGATGCCGGATGGACCATATGCAGTAGTTTATCAAGAGGAATATCGGCGCATACTACGTATTGGAGCTTCCCTTTATCGTTATATACAGGGTATGCAGCAGTCACTACCAAAACGCCGCCGATTTTTGAGGGGTAAGGGTCTGTCAAAATACACCTCTTCTCTCTAACAGCCCTATAGTAGTAGGCTCTCATCGCCCTGTTTTCCCCCTCGCCGGTACGATAAGACGGTATGCGGCTGACATTGTTTATTATCTGCTTTCCCTTTGGGTCGAGCACATAAAGGGTCTCTATCTCTCTGACCTCTTTTTTTATCTTTTTCAATGCTGCCGTTATCGTATCAAGAGTAACTTCCGGCGTGCGATTCGGTATATTTCGCGAAAGCAGATAACATAGATATGCCCGCGCTTTTGGCCGCACCTCTGAGTACTGCTGTATCTGTTTTATCTGCAAAGCTCTATCCTTTAATGAAACTGTTAGTCGAATTGTACCGCAAAAAGAGTTCAGCCGGCAAAAAGAGGTCTCTTTTCTATAATTTTATAGATATCGATGATTAAAGTTTTACTCAATTGTGTAAATGTGCAAATTGAACTCAAAAGGTAGACTATTTCGTCCCAATTCTTAAGATCAATTTTTAACATAGATGGCTGCAATATAATAAGTTTAAATTATTTTCTTATGGCGTATATATCTGCTTAATAGATATTTAAATAAAATTAGTTGTACAATGTTATTTATAAGTGAATTTTTATCAGGAGTAAACCATGAAGTATTTTAACCACATCAGCACAATCGCCGGCACCATGCTTGTCGGTTCGCTGATCTTTAGCGGATGTGGAGGCGGAGGAGATACTACCTCCTCCGCAACTACAGCTTCGGTTGCCATTACCGGAAAAGCGGTAGATGAGCTCATCTTAAACGGGGTTGTAGAGGTTCATAAAGAGAGTGCCGCAGGAGAGGTTATAGGCAGTGGCCGCACAAGCTCTACGGACGGCACCTATACGATAAATCTTGGTGGCTACAGGGGAGTGGCCGTAGTCTCTGTCACATGCGATGCCGACTCTACCCTCTACTTTCCCGCCACGAACACTACAGAATCGTGCCCCACAAGCACACAACTATACTCGGCTGCAGATGTGACAGAAACAGACTCAGATAGTGTTACCGTAAATGTCGCTCCGGCTACGCATGTTATGTATATGATGGCTACACAAGGAAACCCAAACGCTACACTCACCCCAGACAAACTCAATGAGGCGCGAACAGCAGCCGCACAGATATTCGGAACGGACCCTATAGGCTCTGATCCTACAGAAGGGCTGTATGCAAAAGTGATTCAAGCTTTCCACGATGCGGCAGATGATGAAAATAAAACCATTCAAGAGCTTGTAGAGGAGATAGCCGAAGATGCCGCGGACGGCGAATTGGGAGATGATACCAACGCTACTTACATATTGGCTCAAAATATGCAGGAGAACAACGTTACAACACCATTTGTAGTAGTTGTAAATAACAACACTACATATGTACCGGATGATACTGCATCACTGGATGATGTTACCGCTGCAAAGGCCTTTTTCCAAAGCATAAGAACTCAAGGAAACGATCTTCTAAAAGATGGCGGACTATTTGATAGCGAAGCTAGAGCGATAGAGTCGCTTATCGAGAATGTAACGCTAAATGGCGACCTTGCCGCTATTATTTTAGGTAAAACCGCCGATGCTATCGGATTTGGCATAGAAAACAACCTCACTTCGGTAGTCAGAAACTTAGTAACTCTTCAAAGCGGAGATAGCAGAGATCTTAACATAACCAGAGAAGATATCAACGCTTCAATCTGGAACTACACCATAACAGATACGCTCAGCGGAACAGCCTCAGAAGTTGCGAACGGTACGATAACACTGCCTGCAACAGACCCGGCCAACGATATAAATGTTTCGTCATTTACGACTCTTAGTTTTGTTTTTGACGGTACGCTTCCTGCAACTACACTTGACGAAGAGACTCAAAGCATACAAAGATTTCAGGCAAACGCTACGATGACTAAAACAGCAGACGGCGCGCATCTTGAAGTCGGCGACATAAACCTCTCCGCTTCAGACGGCACGATGGTTGGCATAAAAGGGTTCAAGGCTGATGCAGGATACGACTATAACGCAAGCAACCAAAATGATCCACTGACTCTCAATTACGTAAAACTAAACGAGATAACCCTAAACGGAGCGCTCGATCAAAACTACTCCGCTGCCGGAACTTTAGGCGTAGAGTACGCAATAAACAGCTCGCTTGAACAAGTAGGCGGATTTAGCTCAATAAGCTACACCGAAGTATCCGGGCAGGTGATATGCATAGCTGCAGACACCACTATACCGTACACAGGCTCGTTCACGGCAACATTGCCAGACGGAAACTACACTATAGACACTGATGCATATGGAAACTTCTATAAGAAGTTAGAAGGTGTAAGCTATGACTACAACGCCTTTTCGCAAGCTATCGTCACATATAATAGCTCATGCTCAAACGGAGGGCAGCCTTCTTTATACCTGTATTACGCTGGCTACGAAGAAGAAATGGTTACCGGCAATAGCGGATACATACCAAACAAAATGAGCTTCAACGGCAATCTTAAAAACCTGCAGTCGGGCACAGAGTTTGACGGTTTGATTGCGGTAGAGCTTCCAAATATAGCCGACATCAATATGACCGACCTCTTCAAAGACCAATCTGATGAAGATCCGCATGCCATACTTACGCTTAGCGGCACACTTAAGCGAAGCGGTCTAAACGATATGTCGCTAAACCTTACTTCCGAGTTCAATCCGGATACCAATATAACAACCGCATCTTTAGGGTATGTATACGGCGCAACTACCGTCAATACCAACGGCCATTACAATAGAGCAAGCAAAGACGGCAATGTAACCATCACCTCCGGTGACGGCTTTGCTATAACAATAGTATTTAACCGTAACGGCATCGATTATGGCGCTACGACACCGCTTACCAAAGATGGCAAAGTAGTCGGAAATCTCGATAACGAGACCGGAATAGACCGCATCAAATACATTGACGGCTCTTTTGAGTCTCTCCCTTAATGAGGAGTCTTTTAAAACCTCTTACAGCCTTCACCGCTACGCTTCTGTTTGCTTCAGAAGCCGCGGCAGGGCTCTTTTCTCTTTTTGATCCCATTAAAGCTAATAGAGCTGAAAGCTTCACACTAAAAACGGAAGCGTTTATTGCCGACGATCCGGTCTCGCTGCACGATCTTTTTAATGATTGGCAAGGCGAATACCATCCAAAAGATGGCACAAACATAGCAATAGATGATATTCGCATTGATTTAGGCGGCTCCTTTAAGAAGTTTGGCTATTTCGGCCTTACCTTGCGCCACCACACATTCATAACGGCAAGCAAAGATCTAACTCTTCTTGTGTGGCAGCAGCTCAACAAAAAGGGTTTTACGGTAGGAAAAAGGTATGATCTCTTTATAGGTGTCGACGGTTTTGAGGCTGACGGCATAGTATATGCAAACTCTTTTACACTTATAGATAACGGCTCATCCAAGCTTGAAGCAGGTTTTGGAGCGGAGCTTTTAAGAGGAAGAGAGACTCAAGAGGGTTTTTTAGACGGATACGCCTTGGCTGTAACAGATAAAGATTACGACTATAGCGCCGTAAGCGACTACCGCTATAGCGAAAACTACCTCTACAATTTAGATGTTACAAAGCCGACCGGAACAGGCTTTACGACACATATAAGCCTAAAGTACAGAATAGACAAAGCGGCTTTTAAGCTGATAATCAACGATCTATACGGCAAGATAGATTGGAAAAGAGCTCCATATAGCCATGTCAACATAAACTCATCCAATAAAAGCTATGACGAAAACGGCTTTATCATATACAACCCGACCGTATCCGGCGTAGAGAAGTATATAGACTACTCACAAAGACTCTACACAAGATCAAGAGCGCAAGCGTCATATAGCTTCACAAAAGAGAGTACCGTTTTGATTGGAAGCGATTACGCCAAAAAAGAGTATTTTCCATACCTTAAAATCGATTATACACCCGCTGAGTATCTTAAGGCAGGGCTATTTTACGAGAGCAGATTTGAATCTTTCGGGGTAGATTTTCTCTATAAAGGTTTTAGTATATTTTTAGCAGCAAACGACTTTAATGACCCGTCTGCGCTCGCTCTGAAGCTCTCATACAAACATAGATTTTAACTCTCTTTTTAAAACTGTGCTAAAATTTATGGATTTAAACAGTTTCTACGGGGTTGAGTAATGGATAAAATCTTTGAAAAGCTTGGCATCTTCTATCTTGGTAAAGATCTTGAACTTGAAACATTAAAGCAGAGCGAAAATCCGACCCTTATAAAATCGAAAGCCTTTACTACCCATGCGGCTATTATAGGGATGACAGGAAGCGGAAAAACCGGACTTGGAATCGGGCTTTTGGAAGAGGCGGCTTTAGACAATATACCTATTATCGCCATAGACCCAAAAGGAGATATTGCAAATCTGGCTTTAACTTTTAATAATCTAAAGCCCAAAGAGTTTAAGCCGTGGCTTGAGGAGGAGGCGGCCGAAAAGGGGGTAGATGTAGATGAGCTTGCGCAAAAAACAGCCTCTATGTGGGAAAAAGGGGTTGAAAGTTTCGGGCAAGATTTAGAGCGTATTAAGCGGTTAAAAGAGCATGACCTCACCATCTATACCCCCGGAAGCAGCGCCGGAATTTCTCTCAACGTGCTTGCTAATATAAATATACCTGACCCTTCCATGCTCGAAGACCCGGATACTCTATCTTTGGCTATCAACTCTACCGTCGCCTCTTTGCTTGCTCTTATAGGCATCGAAGCGGACCCTCTTGAGAGCAGAGAGTTTATTTTAATAGCGCATATTATCAAAAGAGCCTGGATAAACGAAGAGAGACTCGATATAGCAACGCTTATATCGCAAATCATCTCGCCATCTTTCTCTAAAGTCGGCGTTTTGCCGCTTGAGAGCTTCTACCCGCCAGCCGATCGATTCAAGCTTGCATCGAAGCTAAACAACGTCCTTGCGAGCCCAACTTTTGAAAATTGGCTAAAAGGGGAGCCTCTTAATATAGAGAGTTTGATGTACGATTCTGATAGAAAGTCAAAAATCTCCATTTTTAGCATATCTCATCTAAGCGACGAAGAGAGGATGTTTTTTGTTACTCTTCTTCTAAACAGAGTAGTCGGCTGGATGCGCGTCCAAAGCGGCACTGGAAGGCTAAGAGCGATAATCTATATGGATGAGATCTACGGCTATTTCCCTCCCTCAAAAAACCCGCCATCAAAAGAGCCTATGATGCTCCTTTTAAAGCAGGCTCGCGCTTTTGGCGTGGGAATGGTGTTAAGCACCCAAAACCCTGTAGATATTGACTATAAAGGGCTCTCAAATATCGGAACCTGGTTCATAGGGCGTCTTCAGACAAAACAGGATATAGCAAAAGTCATAGAGGGGCTTAGCGGCAAGAAAGGGGGTTCTTTAAGCAAAAAGAGTGTCGAAAAGATCATCTCGAACCTTCCAAAACGCACATTCTTTTTCAAAAGCACTCATCTTGCTACTGTAAAAATCTTTGGCACCAGACGGGTT
>JAKIUX010000047.1 GCA_021647345.1 Hydrogenimonas sp. | reverse complement strand
TCAGCACTGCCGGTATCCCTGCGACACAGTCGCAGGGATACCTCTTTATTCAACGAACACTTTTGATGTTTATTGCTGTATATGACAATTAACTATCACAAAAAGTGTTCTATTTAATTTGAGTAAGTTTACCTAAAAATAGGGCTTTTGTCTAATTGAGTTATTGATTTTACAAAGAATACTACTTTAAACTTAAGTAAAAATGTATGTTTAATGCTTTTTTAGACGTTATTTGAACATAAATGAGTGTTATTTGTCATATACAGTATTAAACGACACAATGTTGCTTAAGTAAAAAAATTAAAATGAAGAGAATTTAAAATGGTTATTTTAGAGCTTTTCAGTATTCGGATTTATGAACATTAAAAATTATTTTTGAATTCAGTTCATTAATACTAAGCGAAACTTTCCCTCCGTCATCACTTGCTTCTAAAGCATTTTTTGCTAAGTTTCCTAACACCCTTCTCAGTAGAATTCTATCAGACTTAATTGTTATGTTATTAGATTCACCTTCAATCAATTTAAGGGTTTTGAATTCACCGATATAGTTGTTCTGATATGTGCAAAGAACATCGTTAAAAACATCCTCAGCATTAAACTCGGTTACATCTATTTCAAGCTTAGAATCCTCAGCCAAACTTAACATCCTTTGACTTTTCAACTCATCAATTAAGGTAGAAGATACATCAAGTGTAAGTTTAGAGAGCTCTTCCATTTCTTCAGGTGTGCTATCTTGCATAAGTTCTAAAAAGTTTTTTAAACTTCCAGCCGTATTTAATACATCGTGGAAAAACAATCGCTCTAAGACTTGTCGCCTTTTATCGCTGCTAATATCAGTAATTGAAACAAGGGTGTAATCAGAATTTTCAATCTTAATGTTTTTTGCCCAAATATTAAGATCATATACATTACTGTTTTCAGATGTAATTCTGAATTCTTGTTGATCTATTCCATTTTGTTGGCTATTAAGAACGGTATTTACTCCAGCACAATTTGCACAACTTTCACTAGTTCCACATCCTCCAAATTCTTCAAGAGAGTGAATACATTTAAACGATTCGCCTAAACGTTGTCCAAGAGAATTATCACTTTGAATGAGTTTAAAGAATAACTTATTAGCATAAATTATTTGTCTATATCTGTTAAGAATAAGAAATATATGATCTACATCATCAATAAATGGTTTAACAATTAGAAAGCTGTCAACTAATTCGTGTTGATAGTTAACCTCCTCTTCATCTACCCTTTCGGCAGAAGCGTATTTCGTTTCAATTCTTTCTAATAATTCATCCATAATTTTCTCTTTGATGATTTCATTCGTAAATTATAATCGAAATAAAATTTAAAAGGTTAATATCACTTAAGGATTTCTGTAAAAGTTTAAATTTGGATGATCAAAAGAGAGTAAATATAGATTTAATTGGGACAGTAGTTTTACGCAAAAGTAGCAGAGCAAAACGGCTTGCAATAAAAATTAAGCCACACGAAGGTGTATCTGTTACAATTCCCAAAAGAGCATCTTTTTTAGCAGGGGAGCGATTTGCGATTAGTAAAAAAGAGTGGATTTTAAAACATCTTCCCAAAATTGAGGCAATAGAAAAATCGGTTAAAGTATTTGATGAAGAAACGGAATTTAGAACTAAAAACTATCAACTTGTAATTGAGAAAACCAATGTAAAAAGTATTTTCGTATCAATTAAGAAGCCAATTGTAAAATTATCAATTCCAAAAGATATGAATATAAAAGAACAGTTTGTTCAAGACTCTATTAAATTTGGAATTATTGAAACTTTGAGAATTGAAGCTAAAAGTTTTATTCCAGAAAGAGTTGAAATGTTTACCAAAAAATTTGGGTTTAAATACAATAAATTATTTTTCAAAAATGTTAAAACGGTTTACGCTCATAACATTCGCTCTGCTTCTGTTAAACGGGTGTGCAGCGAAGAGAGTTCCTTCAATAAAGGAGTACTACATCTCAAAGGCTGCGCCAAAGTTTGAAGAGAGAGTCAAAGTTAAAAAGAGACTCTCATCTTTGAAGCTAATCTTTACAGACTCGTCCAAAACCGCTGCGACATCCAATATCTACTACATAAAGAATGGATATAGACGACAGCCCTACAGCTATAGCAGATGGTACGATACGGTTGAGAGAATGTTTGAAGAGAAGCTTCTAAACGCTATAAATATCTCCAAAATCTCAGATAGTGTCGCCGGAAGCTATAGCATAGCAGATGCCGATCTGCTTCTTGAAATATCTATCTTAGATTTCGTTCACGACTTCAGCAGAGGCGAAACTTCTGAAGGAAGGGTAGTTCTGCAAGCTACTTTGTTACAGAGCAAAGATGCAAAAGTGGTCGCATCGAAACTTTTTGAAGCGGCAGCGCCGGCACCGCAGCCAAACGCGTCAGGAGGTGTTGCGGCTCTCAATAGCGCTAGCGATACTGTAACCAAAGAGATTTTACAATGGCTTAGCTCTGTTGAAATTGAGTAAACTTGCCCCTCTATTCTCAGTTCAGATGTTGGGCTATAGATGTTGAATGTTGAATTGAGGATGGAAGCTACGCTTCCATCTATTTTATTTATTTCTAATTTCTTACTACTTACTACTCATAGCAGACCGAATCTCTTTGCAAAATCATCGTCTATATCTATAAGCCCTCTCTTTTTCAAAGACTCAAGAGTCTCTTTATCGCACAGGACATCGCCCGGCCATTCTCTTTCGTATCCATCAAGTTCATTCTTGTCGGTTGCATCAACCATAATAAAAGGCTCTTTTCTAATATCTCGCATAGCGTCTATGTTGTTGGTTACGCGCCAAACAAGCATATATGGGTTGTCGAGACTATTTTTTTCAGCATCCACTACGACAAGAATCTTTAAATGCGAATGCAGAGCCGCCATATCGTTAAAAAGTTTCTGAACAGATCTTCTTTTATCGTATGAAATAACGCATATCGGGTTTCTCGTATGGGTAAAGTACTGCCTAACTCCCGTTACAGACTCATCGATACCCCTCATCACTCTCAACAGTTCATCATCATCAAGCAGCGATTCCACAGAGTCTGAAACCTCTTTTGCCGTCGCGTCTATACCGAGTTTTCCACCCACAAGAGACTCCGGGCTGGAGTGATCCAAAGCATCTACTATACCTTCCGTTATCAAGAGCCTTTCAGGTGAGATACGATTTAAAATATGCTCTGTTACAGCTTCATACTCTGTCAGATCCGGCGCGCTACTGTCTACAAATATCGCATGCTTTACGAAACTCATCTGCCCAACACCCCAGAAAGCGTGCATAAACTGTTTGGCATGCCCTTTGTAGTGAGTCTGCATCTTTGCAAGTATGAGATTGTGAAAGACTCCGCTTTCTGGCATATGATAATCTATCAAATCAGGTGCGGTGGTCTTGAGTAGCGGAAGGAAGATTCTCTCAGTGCCCCACCCCATATATTTATCTTCAAGGGGAGGTTTTCCAACTACAGTGGCTTGGTAGATAGGCTTCTTTTTCATAGTCACCGCTGTTACATCCATAACCGGATAGGGCTCTTTGAGAGTATAGTAGCCTGTATGGTCACCAAACGGCCCCTCTATCTCTAGTACGTTGGGGTCGACCTCTCCCTCTATGACTATGTCGGCATCTTCAGGTATCCATATATCGTTGGTTATAGATTTGACAAGCTTAGCCGGCTCATCTCTTACGAAGCCGTAAAGCATCAGTTCGAACATTCCGTAGGGAAGCGGCGCCTGACCGCACCAGATGTAGAGAGGGTCGCCCCCTATAGCGACGGTAACAGGCATTCTTTTGCCGGCCTCTTTGTACTGGTCGAAGAAGTGGCTTGCATCTTTATGAATCTGCCAGTGCATCCCGAGCCGTCTCTTGTCATACTGCTGAAGCCTGTACATTCCAAGATTCTGCATCTTGCCGTCAAGGCTCTTTGTGTAAACCTGCCCCATCGTTATAAAAGGGCCCCCATCTTCGGGCCACGTCTTTAAGATAGGCAGCTCATCCAGATCTACCTGTGAGGCGCTCTTTATTATCTGTTGACACATACCGCGCCCCTTCACTCTTTTAGGGAAAACACTCTTAAGGGCAAAGAGCTTTGGAAGCAGAGATAGTTTAGCCAAAAGTCCTTCCGGCGGCCTCATATGCAAAAGCTCCTCTATCTCAGAAGCGATCACATCCGGAGCTCGGCCAAATATCATCTCCGTAACCTCAAAATCTGCGAACATATTCATAACTACTGGCATATTGTACTCTATGCCCTTTTTTCTATTTACCGGGTTTTTAAATAGTAAAACTTTAGAAGGAGACCTCTTTACCTCTATATATGCAATATGCGCTATCTCCAGTTCGACATCGCACGGCTCCTCTATAACCTTTAGGCGCCCAGCCCTCTCGAGCCTATCCAACCACTCATTCATAGTAGCCATAAAAAACCCTTTTTATAGTTTAAAATCTCTCAGCACGCTCCTCTTTAAACGCCATCTCTTCCGCACGCGCAAGCAGCTCTTTTGCGCCTGCTTCTATCATTATCTCCGCAAGTTTCACTCCAAGAGATGCAGCCTCCTCTCTTGGAGCGTCGATAACCTCTTTAAGAATCTCCGTACCATCCGGCAGACCAACCATAGCTCTTACCAGTACCCTCTCTTCCTCAACTTTCGCATTTACAGCGATCGGCACCTGACAGCTGCCTTCAAGCTCTGCAACAAAATCTCGCTCTATTTTTGCGGCAAGCGCTGAATCCTCGTCGTTTAAGACAGACGCTACTTTAGCCACCTCTTCATCATTTATAATCTCTATTCCTAAAGATGCTTGACCTGAAGGGGGTATCATAATCGAATCATCGATAGGATCATGATACGGAACACCATCTAACAGGCCCAGCCGTTTCATCCCTACATAAGCGAGAATGATAGCGTCATATTCGCCCTCTGCAAGTTTTCTTAGCCTCGTATTGACGTTTCCTCGAAGATTTTTTATTTTAAGGTCGGTCCTGATGGCGCGTAGCTGCATCTGGCGGCGCAGACTTGTAGTTCCTACTACGGCACCTTCAGGCAGATTCTCTATGCTGCTATATTTGTGCGAGAGAAAACAGTCGCGTATGTCGTCGCGCTTGGTTATCGCCGCAAGCTTAAGCCCCTCAAGCATCTGTGTCGGCACATCTTTTAGACTATGAACCGCCAGATGGGCTCTGCCGGCAAGCATAACATCCTCTATCTCTTTTGTAAAGAGACCTTTGCCGCCGATCAGTGCCAAAGGCTTGTCCAAAATCTTATCGCCTGTAGAGGTTACAATCTCAAGCTCTATCTCCATCTGCGGGAAAGCTTTTTTTAGCTCAGACTTTACATACTCCGCTTGCCAGAGAGCAAGCTGACTTCCGCGTGTCGCAATTATTAGTCTATCCATTTTTCTACTTCTTTATGAAAGATTTATATTTTTCACGAGTTATATCTTTTTTACCGTCTGCAAATATAGTCGGCGTACCGGTAACAAGAAGCTTTCGCGCCATAATTCTGTCGTGCGCAATTATCTTCTCTATCTTTTTGTCATGAATCTCGGAGGGTGTCGTTTTGAAACCTGTCTTCTTTTCCACTATTTCTAGAATCTTCTTCTCATCTTTTAGATCAGGATCTATATCTATAGAGTAGAGCTTCTCAACAAGACTCTTGTCACCCCGCTTTTTTGCTACCTCCATAACCCTAACTAAAGTATCGGAAGCCGGATGAATGGCGCTTAAAGGCAGATGGTAGTAGTAGAGGGCGAGTTTGTCCGGGTTCTCTTTTACCGCTTTCATCAGACCGGGAACATACATTCTGCAAAATGGACAGAGAGGATCTGAAAAGAGTATCAGCTTATGCTTTGCATCCTCGTTCCCATAAAGAAGATGCGATTTTGAATATATATCTTCAGGTAATTTAGGCTGAAGAATAGAGCGGATATCTCTGCCTGTCTTTCTATCGACAAGTTCCGTCGTGATAAGGTTTTTGCTTACAAAGAGAATCGTCTCAAAGCTGATTTTTCGGCTCTCTTTGCCTCTTTTGAGCTCCAAGTCAGCCTCCATGACATAGGCAGACCACCCCTTAACTCCAGGAATTGGCAGCTTATCGGCTACCTTTACACTTAAAATCTTCACCCCTTTGTTCTGAGCGAGCTTCTTTTTTACGAAATTGACTACATCTGCGTCACCGGAAGCAAAAAGAAAGCTACTTCCTATTATCAGTATGGTCAAGAATCTCAACATCGATGACATCACACTCTCCTTCATTGAATTCATCTTCAATCCCACCTCTTTTGACGGGTCTATTTCTGCCAAAAAATCTTCTGGCTACAAAACTTGAAAATATGCCAAACTGCAGCAGCAGACCTATTATGTCTGTTAAGAATCCCGGAATTATCAATAGTATCGCCCCAAGTAAAGCGGCGATATTTTGGTTTTGAAAGCTCTCTGGCGTTATCTCGCCCGCCATCATAGCCCTCATATTTTCGAAAAAAGTATATCTGAAATTTGTTAACAGAAGCAACCCTGCGACAGCGCTAAGTATCACCTCTATAAAGGTCCAAAAAGGGCCTATTGCTGCTGAGATCTCGACAGAGACAAAAATCTCGAGAAAGAGATATAGAAGAAAATATATCATCCAAGAAGTTCCGAAACTTTTCGGGCTGCGGATTCGACATCTACATCGAACTTTTCGAGAGTGGCTCTCTCTACTATCTCTACCTTACCTTCACTCAACCTCTTTCCGACGACTACAGCATATGGAAAGCCTATGAGTTCAAAATCTTTCATCTTGAATCCGAAGCGTTCAGTTCTATCATCGAGTAAAACTTCTACACCGCTCTCTTTTAGCTCCTTATATATCTTCTCAGCCGCTTCGAGCTGCTTCTGCTCTTTGACGTTTCCGACCACTACAACAGCCTGAAAAGGCGCGACGGAAGATGGCCAGATGGAGCCTCTGTCATCATGGTGCTGCTCTACTATCGCGGCAAGAAGGCGGCTTACGCC
>JAKIUX010000046.1 GCA_021647345.1 Hydrogenimonas sp. | reverse complement strand
GGTATAGATTTTTTGCGGTATAGGAGCGCTCATGCAAAAACGAGGGAATGTAGTTAGCAAAAACCCGTGAAAAAAGTGGCTTATAACTATGAAAATCATCGCATATGCGTGAAAAAGAGTTGTATCTATTTTAAATGGAACCGTCCCTTTGTAGCCAAGCATAAATAGCAGAATAGTCACAACTGCCCAGACAATACCCATAAGAAAGAAGGGCTGGTGCGGTTGTGATAGAAAATAGTCGAATTTGGAAGCTGATTGTTTCCTCGTTTCGAACTGATGCATCGATTCTCCCCTTTTGGTTGGCCGATTGCTCTGAAAAATCGAAATCTCGCTCAGGCGAGGAGAGATTTTGGCGAAGCTTTCACTCTCTATTCAACATTGAGCAACTACCACTTAGCATTTGTAAAAAAAATGAAATTGTATCAAAAAAAGAGTTATCTTCTCTTGTTTGGCGTCAATCCCAGATATACTTCTTTATCTCTTTTTTATCATCTTCCGGTTTTTCTATTTTTCTGGAGTTTTTTTCGAGAAGTTTTTCTATAGGAATAGGTCTGCCGAGTTTGTACCCTTGAACGTAATCTATACCAATATCGAGAACTGTATTGTAGATAGACTCGTTAGAGACAAATTCGGCGACAGTTTTAAGGTTGTAGTTGCTGGCAAGTTTGTGGATTATCTCTACAAACTCCCTTGAATCCTGGTCGGTATCTATTTTTCTGATGAAAGATCCGTCAATCTTTATGTAATCGACTTTTAGTTTGAGAATTTTAGCGAAATTGGAGTAGCCCGACCCAAAGTCATCTATGGCTACCTTTACTCCAAAGACCTTAACACGTTTAATAAAAGCGCTTATCTCATCGTAGTTTTTCGCCTCTTCTGATTCAAGAAGCTCTATTGTTATATGGTCGCTAAAGTTCGACATGGCGAGTTTGTCGATGATGTAGTCTCTAGTTTGGGGGTTGTGAATATCATCCGCAGATAGGTTTACGCTGACATGAAGCCCATACTTTTGCGCACTCTCGAGCGCTTTGTCGAAGATAGTTTTAGTTATCTCGGAGTAGAGTTTTATCTGCTTAGCAAGATCGATAAACTCTGCCGGAGGTATTATGTTGCCATTTTCATCAAAAAGTCTTGCAAGAGCCTCATATTTTACAACCTTTTTACTTTTAGTATCGCATATGGCTTGATAATATGGGACTACTCTCTTCTCTTTGATAGCCTTGCTCAAAATTTTGGTCATCGTAATATTTTCGAGATATCTATCTTTTTTGATTAGACTGTCGCTGTATATAGCGAGGCGTTCGTTGGAGTTTTTCGCTTTTTTGAGAGCCATATCGGCCTTTGTAAGAGGCTGTTTTTCATCTATGCAAACGCCTATAGATACCTGAAGAACGAAACTTCCGTTTTCGTCACTATAGTGAAATTCGCTTACCAGTTCGGAGACACGTTTCATCATTGCCAGAAACGAGGCTGAAGACTTTCTATCCGGCTCTATGATCGCAAATTCGTCGCCTTGAAGATGGTAGATTTCGTAGAGGTACGGTATCGTATTTCTAAGATAGGCCGCATACTCTTGAATTATCTTGTCTCCTACTTTTGCACCGAATAGGTCGTTGTATGATTGAAATCTGTCAATATTAAAAATGGCGACGGAGGCTTTTGAGTTCTTTTCGAGCCGCTTTACAAAGCTTAGACGGTTATGCAGTTTTGTGAGAGGGTTTTTCATTAAATGCTCTAATGCCTCGTCTGTCCTTTTTTTCACCTCCTCTTCCAGCTCTTGCGAATACTTTTTTAGCTCTTCGTTAGCGTAAGCAAGTTTTCTTTGGAAACTCTCTTTCTCTTCGAGGTATGTCTGAAGTTTGCTGTTTATGGAGTTAACCTCCATCAATAGAAAGAATAGGAGAATGAGTGTGGAGACCGCTATGATGATGCCTATATAAAAAGAGTTCTTTACCTGCTCTTTGAAGTTCTCAATATATTTGTCGAAAATATCTTTATAGTGCTGCTTTATGTCAGATAGATTGTGAGAGAGGTTGTTGTAGGCTATAATATATGTAGGCAGGAGCTTCTCTACTTTTTGTAAATCTCCATCTTTAATACTCCCTGTTAGTTTCGAGCGCAGCTTTAGAAATCGCTCCCACTCTTCATGAAGAGAGTTTAGATGCTCTAGCAGACTCTTCTCATCCATATTGGAGAGAGTAAAGACTCTTATCTGTTCAAAAAGCGACTCCGCAAGCGGAATATTTCTCTCTTTGTCTGTAATGGAAGCTAACTTTTTATTGATAGGCAAAGATGTGAGAAAGGTGCCGGTATCTATCTCTGAAAGGAGTGTCGATAGTCTATCGATCTTCTGTACCGCTTTTTCATTGAACTCTTGAGTCTTGCTGTTTAGTTCCATGGAGCGGCTAATGCTGTGTATAGAAAATATGCCTGCTATTACGAATGCGACAAAAACAATAAAAAAGCGAAGTGAAATATTTTTGACCATAATTTAAATACCGAGTCGTTAGAAGTGTTTGAATACTCCTTGAGAACTACCCGGCAGCAAACTCCCTTGTTTTTATATAACTTTTTTCCTCTTTTGCCGCAGAGTGCATAAGAGCAAAATAGAATCGGTTTTTTTTAAATTAGTTTAACATAAATTTGAATTTTTATTTGAAATAGTATGCAATGAAATGGTACAATCCCCTACAGACTACGGGTGTATCGAACTTTACATCAATATTAACGAATAAAAAGGATGAAAATTATGAAAAAGTTTGGATTTATCGTGTTGGTCGCGACTCTTTTTATCTTTGGCGGCTGTACGCAGGAGACGCAGAATAAATTGGGCAGAGCTGTGCAGAATTGGACAGGGACAGACGGAGTGCTTGATGTGTACGAAGGGGGAAAACTTGTAATGAGATTCATCAAAATCGACAAACTCTCAACTGCCAAAGGAACAGATGACAACACTCCGCGCCAGTATCGCTACGGATACGGCTATATTGACAAAAACTTCAACTATAAGGTGGATGATGGAGAGAGAAAGCTCTATTTTGAGGTGAGTAACTTTACGCCATACATTTTTTATGAAAACCCGAACCGTTAGGATCTTTCGTGCGCAGACTGGAGACTATTGAGCTTTTTTTGAAGCTGCTCTCGTTTCAATCGGTAACCCCCGATGATGACGGGGCTTTAACGTTTATTGGTGACTATCTGGAGGAGTTTGAGGCAGAGTGGATAAACAGAGTCAATGTAAAAAACCTGTTTTTGTATAGACGATTCGGCGACGGTCCTCATCTCTGCTTTGCGGGCCATATAGATGTGGTCCCTCCGGGTGAGGGCTGGGAGAGCGATCCTTTCGTGCCTAAATTTGAAGATGGTTATATATATGCAAGAGGTGCGCAGGATATGAAGAGCGGGGTTGCCGCTTTCGTGCAGGCGTGCAGAGATGCGAAATCTTTCAACGGCACTCTCTCGATTCTGCTCACAAGCGACGAAGAGGGAGAAGCAAAGCACGGCACCATAGAGGTGCTTAGATATCTTCAACAAAGAGATTTTCTGCCCGACTATGCCATAGTTGCCGAGCCGACTTGCGAAGAGATTTTCGGAGATGCCATAAAGATCGGCCGAAGAGGCTCCATAAACGGAGTTATAGAGAAGATAGGCAGACAAGGGCATGCAGCCTATCCTGAAAAGGCGCATAACCCTATACATAAAGTGGCACAGGTGCTTCCGCATATAGCCGGAGTTGATCTGGACGAAGGAGATGAGTTTTTCGCTCCGAGCAAATTTGTAATAACAGATATTCGCGCCGGTATGGAGGTGACAAATGTAACCCCCGGAAAACTTAAAATGATGTTCAATGTTCGCAACAACACGAAAACCGATAAAGCAGATATTGAGGCTTTTGTAGACAGATATTTCAAAGATATGAACTATATGCTTACGTTGACACAGTCTGCCCACCCTTTCATGACCGATAAAAATTCAAAAATTGTAAAGTCTATAACTGAAGCTATTAAGAGTGTTACGGGGGTAGAGACAGCCTATTCCACCGCAGGCGGCACAAGCGATGCGAGATTTTTTGCAGAATTTGGAGTGGATGTGGTGGAGTTTGGAGTGAAAAACGATACGATCCACGCTCCCAACGAGCGCACTACTGCAGAAGAGGTTGAGGGGCTCAAAAAGGTTTTCGACGAGGTTATCGTCTCATTCTGACTCCACGAAGATTACACAAAAAACCGATAAGATTTTAGAAAAAAGGAAAAGCCTTGAAAAGAACCGTAATTACCGCAATCTTTTTGGCTACATCTCTTTTTGCTCAGATAGAGTGGGAGGGATCTTATGAAAGCGCTTTGAAAAGGGCGAAAGAGCAGGGTAAACCTATGCTCATTCTGGTAGTTTCGGAGCACTGCAGATGGTGCCATAAACTCGAAGAGGAGACTCTTGCCGATCCAAACGTGGAGAACTTCATAAATAGACGATTTGTCCCTCTTCTTCTCGATAGAGAGAAAGATAGCTACCCCTCCTTCATCAAAGCGAGGGCCGTTCCAACCACAATCTATCTTACTCCCGACGAGAAGATGCTCATAAAACCGGTAGAGGGGTATTGGGACCCTCTCGACTATATGAGCGATTTGAAACTTGCTGTAAGAGTCTTCAAAAGAGCTCAAGCTCTCGGTCGATAAACTCAAGCAGCCGATTGCAAAACTGTGAGTGGCAGACTATCTGTTTCATCTCAATATTGTCGCTATTTGGCATCTGGAGTCTCAAGTAGTCATCATCCCCTCTTCTGAAGAAGAGCACCCCGCTAAAGACGAATCCCTCCTCCTTCAGGACCTTTACAGTCTCATCTATTAGAGTGCATCCGCTCATATTTATGTCCGCATATACCATATCGACATGTTTTTTGTAGAGAGTATGAAGATAGTGCCGAAGCAGATGGGAAAAGTCGCCGCATACTCTCTCTACCAGCAGTGTTCCTGTTTGGGTATATGGGCTTAATTCATACTCTATCAAAGATCTTTTAGCGCAATCCTCTTTTTCCGCCTCTTCAATCTTAAGGCCGGCATTGGAGTATATCTCCTCTATCAAGCCTCTATATATCTTGGGAATATAGACTCTTCTGCGCTTAGATCTTTTTAGAATCTTGTATCCTATAAGCACGGCGCTTCTTCTTTTTGTCTGCAGAGCGTTGGGATCGGTTAGAGAGACACTGTTGGGAACCATTCCAAGAAGCAGCGCGCTTTCGGAAAAGCCGTGGTGCAGATTGGCTCTTTGGCTGAATGGATGAAGCATTAGAGCCTCTCCGAATATGGCGTTTAGTCCCATCTCTTTTGCTCTTTGCTCTACTCTGCTTAGCATAGAGGTCATTACGCCTTTTCCTTTATAGTCTGGTCTTACGACTGCAACTCCTATTTCTGCGATATTGGAGCCGCTGACTCTAACAAGAGCGAAATGACCCACAATTTCACCATCTTTTGTCTCAGCAACTACGGAAGCGATTTCGCCGCTTTCGTTCAACTCTTGTATCTTTTTGGGGTAGTAGAAGAGAGATTTGTAGTAGCTATATGTATAGTTGTTGTATATGAGTCTGCTTATCGCCTCTTCATCCCCCTCTTCGAAATCTCTAATCTGAATGGAGGCCGGCTTCAAAGATGCCGGAGATTCATCTTCAAGGTCGGAGTATGGATGAAAGGGTATATCTGAAAAATCTATCGGGTGCGCTTTGTATATGGTAAACGCCTTTCCTCTTTTTCCGAAGTTTATAAATTTTAGTTCATCGATATAGTTTTTTATCCGTTTTATGCCACCCTCTCTTTTTGAACTCATATAACCTTCGAAATCAAAAGGAAGCCCCATATCGTGAATTGTTATGCTGATACCGTGGGGAAGAAACTTTATATCTATATCTATGGTGCCCGTAATCTCTTTCGGGTATGCGTGCACAACAGCGTTGAATAGAAGCTCCGTAGCGGCCGCTGTCATCTGCAGAAGATTATCTCTTTGCATGTCGGTCATCTGCAGAGCCCTTTTGATAAAATCTATTACTAGAGGGACATATATCTTGTTGTTGGGAATAGTGAGAGTCAGAGTCTGCTTCATCTTTTCTGCCTCGCTTTTTGAAGGAACTTCAAAGAGCTTAAAGATAGAATCTTCATTCCTATGCATAAAGAGTCGTCGTCCACATCAAATCTGGTATTATGCTGCGGCACACAGGTTCCTTTCTCTTCGTTGCATACACCGAGTCTGAAAAAGGCACCAGGTACGATCTGAAGATAGCGGGCAAAATCCTCTCCCCCCATAACCGGATCTACAAGGTCTACAAGCCCTATCTCCCCTACCACCTCTTTTGCCGCCTCCTTGACTATGTCGACCATTTTGTCGCTGTTTTTCAGTTCGGGTGGACCGAATCTATAGTCGAAGTGGTACTTCGCATCCATCGCTTCGCATATGCCTCTTATCGTATCCTCCATCATCTGCGGAATCTTTTTTCTTACAGACTCGTTGACTGTTCTGACGGTACCTGAAACCGTAACGAAGTCGCATATGACGTTTGGAGCCTTTCCTCCCTCTATCTTTCCCATAGATATAACTGCGGGGTGAATCGGGTCTATTCTACGGCTTACTATATGGTTCAAAGAGTTGATGACCATAGCTGTCACAAGTACCGCGTCTATCCCTTCGTGGGGTCTGGCACCGTGTGCAGTCTTTCCGTATATGTCGAAGCTGAAGGTATCTGCAGAAGCCATCATAACACCATACTTGTAGCCTATCTGACCCGTTTTGAGATAGGGGTATACATGCAGGCCGAATATCGCTGAAACCCCTTCGAGGGCTCCATCTTCGATCATCTGGCTGCTCCCGCCTTCAAATACCTCTTCTGATGGCTGAAATATTATACGAATGTTGCCCGGCAGTCTATCTTTTACTCTGTTCAGCGCCAGAGCGCACCCTAAAGCTATGGCTGTGTGGGCGTCGTGGCCGCAGGCGTGCATGATTCCCTCTTACTTGGAAGCGTAGGGCGTGGGGCTGTTTCCCGGCATAG
>JAKIUX010000045.1 GCA_021647345.1 Hydrogenimonas sp. | reverse complement strand
TTTTGAAAGAGAGGTGGGAAATATCTATACTTATTACGACGCACTATATGAGCGAGGCTGAATATTGCGACCGAATTGCGCTTCTGAAACAGTGCAAAAAGGTTGCAGACGACACGGTGGAGAACCTTTACAAAAAACATCCTGGCGCAAAAAGCTTCGAAGATATCTTTTTGAGATATTACAAGGATGATGGATGAGTTTCGGCGTCATAAAAGCCTATATGCTAAAAGAGTTCAAAGAGCTAATTCGCTCTAAGATGATAGCCATAGTCTATATACTTCCTACAATGATAATAATACTTTTCGGATATGGAATTAGAATGGAAGTAACCCACGCGAGAACGCTTATAGTAGATAACGACCTGAGTAAAATTTCTCAAGATTTGGCTCAACATTTTCAAAACTCAAAATATTTCGATACCAGAATAGAAACTGGAGTCTCTTTGCAGGAGGCTCTGCAGAGTGTCAAAAGGGCAAAAACCGATATTCTCATAGTGATTCCGGACGGTCTCGAAAAGGGTTTGATACATAAAGAGAGACCTGAAGTCGCCGTTTTTATAGACGGAGCCTTTCCGGTTCGGGCCTCTACAATGGAGAACTACGTCAAGGGGGTGATTTTCAATGCGGCACTCTCTATAATAAAAGAGAGCCCAGAAAACCTTATAACTATAAGCAGCCGAAACCTTTTCAATCAGGCTATGCGTGACGAAGATGCAATCGTGCCGGGACTCATTGGTCTTGTTCTGCTGGTCGCTCCGGCGATACTCTCGGCACTTCTGATCGTCAAAGAGAAGGAGGAGGGGACAATATTCAACTTCTACTCCTCGCCTGTAAGCAGAGGTGAGTTCATTCTGGCAAAGATCATCCCGGTATTTATGCTCCACTCCGTCAACATATTGATACTCTTTCTTTGGGCCACATGGCTTTTTGAGGTACCTTTTAGAGGAAGCTTCTTTCTATATTGGATCTCTTCGGAGCTATACATACTCTCGAGTATAGGCATCGGCCTTCTCGTTTCGGTTATTACAAGAGCTCAGATAGTGGCCATAGTCTTGACCATCATAATTACTATAATTCCCGGCTTTTTGTACTCCGGAATGCTTATGCCGATATCATCCATGAGCGGCGAATCGAAAATCGAAGCGCATATATACCCTGTAATGTACTACAACCACATCATCTACGACACATTTTTGATAGGGCAGGGGCTCGATTCACCGAAAAGCCGTCTATACCTGCTAATATTGGCGCTCTATGCTCTCTTTACACTTTTTATAGGCAGCAGACTGATCAAGAAGGAGAAAAACTGATGAAGATATTTATCTCCCTGGTTGCGAAAGAGATCATCGCTTTTTTCCGCTCATGGGGGCTGGTGGCAATAGTTCTTTACTCCTTTACGCTGGATATATACATTGCCGGTGCCGGTATAGAGATGCAGGCAAAAAATATCTCTGTAGGCTACGTAGACGAAACAGGCGGCGGAATGAGCGAAAAGATCTTAAGCAGGCTTCATATGCCGGAGTTTCAAAAGCCTCGTCTTTTCATGTCACGGGAGGATCTTAGCCGCTCCATCTACAACAGAGAGACGATGGTCGGTATCATTTTCGATTCAGACTTCGAAAAAAATCTTAAAAGGTATAAAAGAGCACAGATAGATGTTCTTCTTGACTCCATTTCAGCTACACAGAGTTTCCAGGCGCTTCAATATCTTCAAAATATCGTACTTGAGTATTCGCAGATAGATTATCCGGTCGAGCTAAAGATTCATAAACTCTTCAACCCTAATGCAACCACTTCCCAATTCATGGCTATGGCCGAGATGCTTTCTGTGATAACACTTTTGGGAGTGATTCTTACAGCGGCGGTTTTCGTACGGGAGAAAGAGAATGGAACATGGGAGATAATGCTCTTGACCCCAGTTGATCCGAAACTTATTATTCTTGCAAAAACCTTCTCTCAGGTTCTAATAGTGATGGGCGGAGTTGTGATTGCAACAGGAATTGTCCTCTTCGGTGCTTTCGACGTACCGATAAACGGCTCTTTGGCCGCCTTTTTCCTTCTTTCCTTCTTCTATGCATTCACAAGTGCCGGAATAGGGCTCTTTGTGGCGGCGGTTTCAAAAAGTCTGCTTCAAGTTGCCCAACTCTCCATACTGATAATGATGCCTCTAATATTTCTAAGCGGCGCATGGACACCCATACACGCAATGCACCCTCTGCTTCAAGATCTATCTTTACTGTCGCCTCTAAGATACTACATAGAGGGTAGTGAAAGTATCTTTTTCAGGGGAACAGCCTTTGATGATCTCTGGAGCTACTTTGCAGGAGTCATACTTCTTGGAAGTGTGCTATACTTTTACGGATTTAGAAAAATTGGAAGGCTTTTTTAATGACAACGGAAGAGAAGGTGTTGCTTCTTGCGCTTATGAAAAAAGAGGAGGGCGAGACTCTTCAAGATACTCTTTTGGTTCTTGAAAATAGCAGAGTCTTTACGCTCAAAGAGGGTAAAAAGGTTGCTAAATCTTTAAAAAAAGATGGGTATATAAAAGAGAGTCAATTGACGTTCAAAGGGATGGAGGCTGCAAAAGCTGCAGAACAGGAGTTCAAATTATAAATACCTAGGATGAAAAGTCTTCATCTTCATCCTTATCTGTTTTCTGCTCTTTTTTTATCTCTTTTAGGGCTATCTCTCTCATCCACTCCGAAAAATTTACCCCTTTATCCCTGCAGAACTCGCCAATGAGCTTCATCTCGTCAATTGTAACTTTTACTTCCAGGTCTATATACTTCTTCTCCATCACAAAGCTCCTCGCTTTACAAGAGAAAGAACTAAAGGCAGATTCATTCCGTCATTTTCATAACCTTCGTCTCTGCACGCTTCGCACTTATCTCCCATAAGGCATATATCTTGATCAAGCAGATCATCGAGACTCTTGTAGCCGTTCTCTTTTATAACCTTGGCTATATCTTCAACCGTAAGATTATTGCATTGGCAAATCATCAAATCTCGATCTATCACTTCAACCACTCTTTGAACTCTTTTTTGAATTTTTCGACTTTCGGTGAAACCACAGCTTGACAATATCCATGGTAAGGGTTTTTTCTGAAGTAGTCCTGATGGTACTCTTCTGCCGGCCAAAACTTTTTTAGAGGCGAAATCTCTGTCACTATGGGCGATGAAAATCTCTTTTGAGCCTCCTTTTTGCTCTTTTGTGCAATATCTTTTTGTCTATCGTTTAAGTAGAATATGACAGATCTATACTGCGTACCGACGTCGGCACCCTGCCTGTTGAGAGTTGTCGGGTCGTGAATCTTCCAGAAAATTTCAAGAATATCTTCATATGAGATCTGCGCAGGGTCGAACGTTATCTCAACCACCTCCGCATGGCCTGTTGCACCTGAACAGACCTGCTCGTAAGAGGGGTTTTCTCTTCTTCCGCCGCTGTAGCCGCTTATGACATCCAAAACACCATTTACATTTTCATAAACAGCCTCGAGACACCAGAAGCATCCGCCGCCGACAACCGCTTTTTCAGTTTTTGAAGCCATTACTCCCCCGTTTTCGGCAAAAAGTGCCGTCGTTATAAGTATTAGTAACAGTTTAATCATAATACTATTGTAGTGTATATTCTTTAAGTTCACTTTAGAGAAGTTTTTTATGATAAAGGGTTGACAAAAAGATAACTGCCTACAGCCAGTGCGATCGCCACGACACCTCTTTTTGCCATAGAACCTAACATATTTCCTATCTGACAGCTTGTGCAACTGCTATACTTTTTCGCTTCATACCGACCGTAGATGAAGTAGCCTACAAGAAGTATGAAGACGATTAGAATGCCGATTTTGTCGAATGTATATATTTTTGATAGTGTCTCACTCGATACTCCAAAGAGCTTTGAAAAGAGTGAAAGGAAAATGAAAAAGAGAAGCTTGTCTGCCACACTTAGAAAGTATACTCTCTTTGAAAATGTTGGGCAGAGCTCCACTTCAGGCACAAGGCCATTATCTGCCAGAGCCTTTTCGACAGCCTCTCTTGTAGCTTTGTCGACTTTTGCCAGAAATGTACCCCCGAATGTATAGTCTATCTTTCTTTGAATAACCCTTGCGACTTTTCCCTCCGCCTCCATATGGTGCTGCTTGCCCTCTCTATCTTCATAGATAATCTTTATCTTTTCATAGCGGGGAACTTCTATTTCGATTTTAGGGTAGTAAAGAGTCTTCTCTTTTGCTTTGGCCATACCTTCCGATTTCAATATTCTGGGGTTGATCAACTCCAAAATATTGCCATCATCGCCCCTGACAATCACTATATTGTAAGGGTATCCGGTCTGAATCGCACTAAGACCCTCCGCACCGTTTTCTTCCATTACCTCTCTCATCATATCTATCACTTCCGAGAGCTTGTCATCGAACTTTCTTACGTCGGTAGAGGGTATTTTTATGCGCTCGTCCGGGTATACAAGAAGATCTTTTTTCACAGACATTAAAAAGCCTTTTGGGGAAAGTATCTTTAAAACTCCGTGCAGAGTGCACGGAGCTCTTTTAGTGGTGGCTCTTTCTTACGACTGCCAGCATCTTGATATTTATGATAATAAATCTGATGAACTGCCACAGTACACATGTTCTGAAAAACCTAACTATGCCTGTAGGCACCATTGTTGTAAAACTCGGTTCATAAGGCTTTACATTCTTCTCTATCGGTTCCATCAACTCTCCTTTCTTATTCAGGTATTAAGGTCCAGCCCGGCTTGAGCTTCGCTTTATAAATGAACATATGGTGCAGTATATGTTTTATCC
Source organism: Hydrogenimonas sp. (assembly GCA_021647345.1). Lineage (GTDB taxonomy): Bacteria > Campylobacterota > Campylobacteria > Campylobacterales > Hydrogenimonadaceae > Hydrogenimonas. Next base: position 2,265 of record JAKIUX010000045.1, on the reverse strand, counting down.
AGTGGCCCGCAAGTCCAATTTCGCCGAAAGTATAGTCAAGATCGCGGCCTATTCCGGGGTATTTGTCAAAATCTGGAACTACAGGGTATACTGTAAGTGCTGCCGCGGTACCATTAGTAAGTCCCTTACCGGCAGAAGCGACACAAGCGGCTCCCATTTCAGCCATTGAGGCATGGTGGGTCGGCTTTTCGGCTCCGTTTATCATATCTCTAATAGACATAGCGACAGTTTTGCCTATTATACCCGAAGGCATTCCCGTTCTTGGCGGAGTCGGGCTGATAGGCGTTCCGTTGGGACTCTTCATCGGCTTAGAGATTCCGTGAGGAGGCGCGAAGGCGATACCGACCGCAAATATGTTGGGATAGTCGGGGTTTTGGTATGTTTTTGGCCAATCACTTGCTTTCCACTCTTCGTAAGGCTTGCCTGAATAGTCGGCATCAACTTTCAAAAATCCGTTGGGAGCAAAAATTTTGTCGGTCATATCGCTTCCATCTTTGGCGTAGGCTTTCAGCCCGACTCCCGCAAACGGAGGTATCAGCATCGAAAAGTCAAACTCCATCTCACCGGTCGAACCGTCGAGAAGCTCGTAGTGGATCTTGCCCTCTTCAACCTTGCTGACATGCGCTCCTATAGTCCACTCTATACCTCTCTCGGTATATAGAGATTCGGCAAAGAGTCTCGAACTTGCCGCATATCCGCCCTGTTTTAGGTGCAGCCCGCCTATACCGAAGTCACCGAGGAAGGATTCATTAGAGATCCACTTTATGTCAGCCAAATCTCGAACGCCTGCTTTTCTAAGCTCATGCTCAATGTTGAAAACATACTCGAACGCGGCACCCTGGCAAGTACACATTCCGTGTCCTGTACCGATAACGAAGCGCTGTCTTTCGCCCGCTTTCATCTTCGCTATAGCCTTTTGAAACTCTTCGTTAGCGTGAGTAGCGTGGTCTGCCGTACAGACTGAAACTGTGTAGCCGTTGTCCGGTCCAAGCCCTTCAGTTGCACCAAAGTTAAGCTTCGGTCCGGTAGCATTTATGAGGTAGTCGTAGGAGATCAGCTCCTTCTCCCCCTCTTTTCCTTGGCCAGTGTACTCTATGGTCACATAGGGTACATCTTCAGCCTCACCACCTTCAGGGTGTATGGATACCGCTTTGGCTTGACGATAGTCTATACCCACTTTTTCGTAAACAGGTGCAAGATCGAAGACGACGTCATCTTTTGTCATTTGCCCTACACCTACCCATATATTGGATGGAATCCAATTCCATTTGCTGTTTGGCGTTACCACGACCACTTCATGCTGCGGCCCAAGCCAGTCACGCAAAAAAGTGGCTGCGGTGTGCCCTGAGACACCTGCACCCAATACAACGACTCTTGCCATCTCTACTCCTTTTTGATCATAAGTCAGATTGATTATAGTCCTATTAGTTTTAATCAAAACTTAAAACAATATTATATAGGCAATAAAATTGATTAAACATCAAATTTTCGATAAATCATTTAAATTACTAATCACTGTAATATAAATAATTTATCGATCCTATTAATATTTACCATAACCATTCCCTGCTCTATATCGGCATTTTAGTAGAAGTTGTTAGTAGTTTTTCGGAGTATTAATTTGACTTCTGTTCGATAAGTGCAAGGTTGTTCAAATTATATTTTTTTAGAAGATTGAATAGTTCCATGATTCTGCCGTACGGGACATCCTTATCGATACGAAGAGTGACAGGCCGTTTTTTATCTTTCACATCAGATATATAAACCTCCAGCTTTTTGAAGTCGACAATCTTTCCGTTTAGCGCAACGCTACTTTTGGAAAGCTCTATAGAAACCTCTTTCTTTTCGACCATTTGTTCACCCTCTTTGCCGCTTGGAAGATTTAAAAGGAGAGCGAGCTCCTCTTTTTTAAATACAGAAGTCACAAGGAAGAAGATAAGCAGCAAAAAGACGACATCCACAAGGGGAGTCATATCAAGGGTTAGAGATTTGCGCCTTCTCATCTTTGCGATCCGTAAAAACGCATTAGTAGATCCTCTTCGAGACTTGCCTCTATATCGTCAAGATAGGCTATAAGGTAGTTATAGCCTATTGTATGAATTATTGCGACTATTAGCCCGCCGACAGTTGTAACAAGAGCCATGGAGATACCGTTTGCAAAAACAGATGGGTCTCCCATGCCTACCTTGCCGATAGCTTCAAAAGCCATCAAAACCCCCACAACGGTACCTAAAAGACCGAAAAGAGTAGCTGTAGTAGCTATTA
>JAKIUX010000044.1 GCA_021647345.1 Hydrogenimonas sp. | reverse complement strand
TATGGGCAAAATAGGCGTCACTATTTAAGCTTCCTCTTTGATCGGCCATAACTCTAACTTTGCCACCCTCTTCTCTTTCGGGATTTTTGGTGTAAAGCTTTATTATGACGGTGCCAGATTCGTTTCCAAACTCAACCGATGAAGCGCTTTTATAAACCTCAATATGGTCAATAAACTCAATTGGAACGTCACTCCAGAGCATCATAGCGCTTCCAAAAGATGAAGAGGTCATGTCGTGGTCGTTCACGTAGAGTCTTATTGCAAAAGGCGGCATTACGGGAAATGTAGGTTTGGTGAATTGACTTATATTGTTAGAAGATCGTGTGATATTTGGTATAGTAAACAGTTTTAGCACATCCATTAATGTATATGCTTGCATCTTTTCAAGCTCTTCACGGGTATAGATATCTAAAAAGCCCGCCGCCTCGCTCTTTGTGATTTTAGATAAATCTGACTCGACCTTATACGCTTTTAGCAGACTCTCTATGTTCTCTTGCGCAAAAGAGAGGGTAGTACCAGCTAAAAGCAGAGCAATTGAAACTTTAACTTTGTTCATAGCACGCATCCATATACTGCATTTTTGTCTACTGTTAACTATATCGTCACTTTTGTGCAATTTATTATATCAATAAATTGTGACACCATTTTAAACCATGATTCCTTTAATTAAAAAGAATATTGCAGCAGACAGCAGCGCCGCCACAGGGACTGTAATAATCCATGCCGCAACAATCTTTTTAAAAGCGCTCCTTTGGACATATTTTGTTTTATATACATTTTTGAGAGCTTTATTCTCTTTTTTAATCAACTTCTCATGCTCTGAGATAAGCTCAAAAAGGCGGACGATTCTCTCATAATCTTGTTGAGTTTTATTCTCTTTTGCCTCAAGGCTTTTAAGCTCATTTTTGTATGCTTGAGATTTTGATTTTAACTCTTTGAGTTTTTGCTCCTCTTCTTTGATTCTATATTCGAGACGCTGAGTTCTGTCAAGCCACTCTCTTAGGAAGCCTACCCCAAAGACTCCTCCGAGTGCAATATGAGTCGAGCTGACCGGAAGCCCAAGCTGCGAGGCAACAATAACCGTTATAGCCGCCGCCAACGCGATACAGAAAGCTCTTATCTGATCAAGCTCGGTTATCTCGCCCCCTACTGTTTTTATGAGTTTGGGTCCATAAAGAGCAAGTCCCAAAGAGATTCCTACCGCACCTATAATCATCACCCATAGCGGTATAGCGGCTTTTGTTGAGACGGTATCGTGTGCCAATGCGTCATATATGCCCGCAAGCGGCCCTACGGCATTTGCTACATCGTTGGCTCCGTGAGCGAAGCTAAGAAGCGCGGCCGCAAATATTAGCGGAATCGTAAAAAGCTTATTGACACTCTCTCTGTCGTTACCAAGATTGTCGGAGTATTTGGAGATAGCCTTTGTTACTATGAAAAATATTATGATTGCACCTACTATACCCAGGCCGGCCGCTGTGGGAAAACCAAGCTTTACAACCTTTTTCATACCTTTTAAGATAAGGTACGTTACAAGAGCCCACCCCATTATCGCCACATATATGGGTACAAGCTTCATTGCGGCCTCTTTAGTATTCTCTTTAAATAGAATACTCTTTTTTATGGCATACAAAAATCCTGCCGCTATTGCTCCGCCAAGTACAGGTGAGATGACCCAGCTTGCGGCAATTTTGCCCATTGTACCCCATGCTACAATGCTGAAAGTTCCTGCTGCGGCTATCCCGCCGCCCATAACGCCGCCGACAATGGAGTGGGTTGTGGAGACGGGAGCTTTTAGCCATGTAGCAAGATTTAGCCAGAGAGCTGCTGCAAGAAGTGCCGCTGTCATTGCCCATACAAAGTAGAGCGGATCGGCAAAAGCTGCCGGATCTATTATCCCTTTTTTTATAGTTCCGGTAACGTCCCCTCCCGCTAATAGCGCACCCGCAGATTCAAATATGGCCGCTATTACTATGGCTCCTGTCATTGTAAGCGCTTTTGAACCAACTGCAGGCCCAACGTTGTTTGCAACATCATTGGCTCCGATATTCATAGCCATATACGCCCCAAATAGTGCTGCGACAGCCAAAAACGGGTTGCCCGGTATCTTATTGTAGGTGGCTATTAAGACTATCGCCATGAAAACTAGAGATATTCCAAGATAGAGAAAATCGAGCCTGCTCTTTTTGACAGCCTTTTTTTGCATCTTTTCGAATGTGTTTATCTCCATACACGGAAACCTTTTAAATAGATGTTACGAAATGGTAGCAAAGGATAGATTAAAATTGCCAAAGAGAGCGGGAGATGGTATTGTAAGGAACTGACGCTCAAATAAACCATATCTTCGCTAGAAAAAACGATGAGAGCCAAAAATGCGCTACCGTGAAAAAGCTTCAATATCTCAGCCGAATTTACCGGTTATATACTGCTCTGTCATCTCCTCTTTTGGAGTTATGAAGAGCTCTTCGGTTACTCCAAGCTCTATTAGGTCTCCAAGATACATAAATGCGGTGTAGTCGCTGACTCTTGCGGCTTGCTGCATATTGTGTGTGACGATTATGATGGTCACCTTTTCTTTTAGCTTGGTTATAAGCTCCTCTATCGCTTGTGTAGAGATTGGATCGAGGGCAGATGTAGGTTCATCAAAAAGGAGAACTTCCGGCTCAACTGCTACCGCGCGTGCTATACATAGGCGCTGCTGCTGTCCTCCGGAGAGTGCTGTACCCGGCGACTTTAGCCTATCTCCAACCTCTTTCCATAAAGCTTCATCTTTCAAAGCCTTTTCAACTCTGCCGTCAAGCTCGCTTTTACTCTTAATGCCTTGAAGACGCAAACCGTATGCCACGTTATCGTATATGCTCATAGGAAACGGAGTAGGCTTTTGAAAGATCATCCCTATTTTGGTTCTGAGCTTTATTAGATCTTCGTTTTTATCTAGTATATTGTGCCCCTCTAAAAGTATCTTGCCCTCATACCTGTTGCCGGGGTATAGGTCATGCATTCGGTTAAAACATCTAAGAAGGGTTGTCTTACCGCAGCCGCTTGGCCCAATGAGAGCTGTGACGGCACCTTTGCCTATCGGCATATTTATATTTTTTAGGTTTGGCGTGTCGACTCCTGCGTAGTAGAAGCTAAAATTTTCAACCTCTATAATATGCTCATGGGTTACTTCGCAAATAGTGGCCATTAATGCTCTCCTTTTCTCTTTCTGATTATTATGCGTCCTATGATATTCGCACCCAATACGAAAAGAGCTAGTATCAGTGCGGCAGCCCACCCTTGGTCAATCCAATCTTCATATGGACTTGTAGCGTAGTTGTACATTGTGACCGTTAGCGATGCTATCGGGTTGTTAAGGTCTGTAGAATAGAAGTTGTTGCTAAATGAGGTAAAAAGAAGCGGTGCTGTTTCGCCGGCAATTCTTGCAATTGAGAGTAAGATGCCAGTTAACATTCCGGTCTTTGCGCCTCTGTAGACCACCTGAATTATCATCTTATATTTAGGTGCACCAAGCGCGATCGCCGCCTCTCTTAAGCTTCCTGGTACAAGCTGAAGCATATCGTCGGTAGTTCTAAGCACTATGGGTATCATCATAACAACAAGCGCCGCAATTCCTGCCCAGCCGCGGAAGTGGCCCATGGGGGCTACCAAGATAGCGTAAATAAAAGCGCCTATGACGATACTTGGAGTACTCATCATAATGTCTGAGATATCTCTTATTAGGCGGGCGAGTCTGCTCTTTTTGCCGCCGTACTCACTAAGATATGTTCCTGCAAGAACACCAATAGGAACTCCTATCGCAGAGGCTCCAAGAACAAGTATAAGTTGTCCTACAAGGGCGTTTCTAAGACCGCTCGGCTCTCTTCCCGGCGGAGCCATGTCGTGAACAAATATATTAAGATTTAAGGCGGTAAAACCTTTGTAAAATAGAACCGCTATGATCCAAAAAAGAAATATTATTCCCAAAAGCGCAGCGGTCGTAGATAGGATCATAATAACTTTATTAAGCAGAATTCTTCTTTCTTGTAGTGTCATACTTTTTGCTCCTGAAGGTTTCTTAAAAACCAAAATTTTGCTATGGCAATAACAGTAAAGCTGATTACAAGAAGTATTAGAGCAAGGTAAAATAGACTAGAGTAGTACAGATCTGTATCTGCTTCGGTAAACTCATTGGCCAATGTAACTGGAATGCTAGTAGCCGGTTTAAAAATAGAGTCTGGTATTTTGTGAGCGTTGCCCATAACAAATGTAACAGCCATAGTCTCCCCTATGGCACGTCCGAGTGCTAAAATAATGGAACCGATTATGCCGCTTTTAACATACGGAATAACGACATCTTTTAACACCTCCCATCGCGTAGCGCCCATTCCGTAGGCAGACTCTTTTAGTATGGCGGGAGTGGTTTTCATAGCATCTCTTGTTATGGCCGCCATAAACGGAAGAATCATAATAGATAAAACTATGCCTGCTGTTGCAAGGCCAAGACCGTTGCCTCCCCATATATCTCTAAGAAGCGGTGCGAGGTAAAAAAGGCCCCACATACCGTAGATAATAGATGGAATAGCCGCAAGCAGCTCTATAGCCATGCCGACAATATATGCAAGCCAGGGGGGTGCGAGTTCGCTTAGAAAGATGGCGATGCCAATGGCTATCGGGGTTGCTATAGCCATAGCGATAATCGTAGAGACGATAGAGCCGTAAATGGCCGGATATCCTCCGAAAATCTCCATATTCGGAGCCCATTTGCTGTTGGTCAAAAACTCAAGCCCAAAAGCATCTATCGCCGGTTTCGCTTCGTTGAAGAGAACGAAAAATAGTGCACCAAGAACTACAAGTACCGAAAGCGCAAAGAAGCGTGTTGTGTTGTGAAAAATGATATCGAGAGTGCGGTTCACGCCCGTTCCTTGTCTGAGATTGAAAAACTGAGCAATTATATTGAGCTTCTGTTTCAGAAATGTTACAAAGTTTTAATGTTGGATGGTAGATGTAAGAAAGGCCGGTAGACCGGCCTAAGGAAGTAAGAGTGAAATTTGCAAGCTCTTTGAGCCATCTAGATAATGGCTCATTTGAGACTGCAAGATATAATCGGCTGTACCGCGGGGCAGTTTAGCCCGAACGGTATATAATTTATCTATATGAGCGCATCCTACCAGTGCACTTCGGCAGTAAACATAAAGTTGTCGGCTTTTGCTTTGTTTACCTTATCGTCGTATGAAGTGATGTTTCCTATGAATTTCACGTTTTTGTTGTAGTCATATGCGGCACCAATGATATATTGATCTTTCTCTTTACCTGCATAGGCGCCCGCTTCTGCATCACTTTCAACTTTCCAGTAGTCGTAGCGTCCCAAAATAGACCATTTTTCAACCGGGCGGAATTCGCCGTTAAAGCTATATCCTGTGCCTCTTCCTTTGCCGCTATTGTATGTGCTTGAAGATGAGTCTACATACATACCGGCTATCAGAAACTTAGGCTGGTTGTAAACTGCGTGCACTCCCCACCACTTCTTTTTTGACGGATTTCCGTTAGCATCCAATTTATAGTAGTTGTCGAGGTTATATTGTCCGGTGAAAGAGATGTCGAAATACTCGTCATCCATATGTACCTTCTTCTTTCCTGTGCCAAGAATGTTGGCGGTTAATCTCCACTCGTAAGACATCTCTGTACCTTCATGCTTGCCATGGTACCCTTCGCCGTTATATACACCTAATTCAGAGCTGAAATATGGAGTTTTTGTTTTAAAATTCACTCCGATATCCGCCGAATTGGTCAGATCAGCAGCGTGTTTATCTTCGATAAAAGTTTTGGAGATAGAGCGGTACCACCATCCGTGGTGCTCCTCCCAATCTATCCAAGAGCGGTGAGATTGACCAAACTCAACTCCTGTGTTTGGAAGCACGTCGCTTAGAAAGATATATGCGTACTTGAGCCTCACTGCCCAGTCATTTTCAATATTTTGATAAGTGTCAAGAGTTATTCTTATGTAGTCATGCTTATTCCAGTAAGCTTTGACCTGAAAATAGTTTCTTCTTGTCTCAAAAGTACTACTATCTTGATTTGCATCGGTTTTGTCATCAGTGTAAGTGTAGCCTAAGTAGTGTTTTCCGCTGAATTTAAGTACCGGAACTTTAGCTTTTACTTTGACTCCGAGCTTTTTGTCTATTTTGGAGTATTTTATCTGATCTTCAACATACTGCTCTTTGGCACTTACGAAATCACCAAGCTCGACTCTATTCTCGCCCGGCTTAGTATAGATTGCCCCTGTGTTTTTGTCTTGGTAGAGTGTTATTGCTCCCGCAGACAATGTAGATGCCACCATTGAAGCGGCTACTGCTGAAAGTATCGTTTTTCTCATCGTTTTATCTCCCTTTTTCAAGTTTTAATTTAGAGCGGAGCCTCTCCGCCCGATTTTCGACTAATATATTCCGTGCTCTTTCCAGTAGCTTCGAATCATATCTTTCGTTGCTGCCGGAAGCGGAATATACCCCAGTTTCTTAGCGTCTTCGTCCCCATTATTAAATGCGAAGTCAAAGAATTTTACCACCTCTTTGTTTATTTCTGTCTTTTCTCTAGGAAGAAGAATAAAAGTAGCCGCAACTATCGGGTAGCTGTTGTCGCCTGGCTGCAGAGCCAATATCTGATAGAAGTGCTCTTTTGGGGTCCATTTGGCATACTTTGCTGCCGCTTTGAAATTCTCCTCTTTGGCCTCTACCCACTTGCCGCTCTTTGTTTGAAGTGTAGCGGCGCCAAAGCCGTTTTTTTGCTTGTAGGCATACTCTACATATCCAATGCTGTACGGATTTTGAGCTATAAGGCTCGATACTCCCTCATTGCCTTTTCCGCCTAAGCCTGTCGGCCAGTCGAGAGCTTTGCCGATTCCAACATTGTCTGCCCACTCCGAACTGACATGAGCGAGAAAGTAGCTAAAGTTGAAGGTTGTCCCGGAGCCGTCGGCTCTATGGCATACAACTATTTCTTTATGGGGGAGCTTAAGGCCCGGGTTGTCCTCCGCTATTCTCTTGTCGTCCCAATACTTTATCTTGCCGAGAAAGATATCTGCAAGCTCTCTGTTTTCGAGCTTAAGTT
>JAKIUX010000043.1 GCA_021647345.1 Hydrogenimonas sp. | reverse complement strand
TATAAAGTAGTCGAGATCTTTGTAAAGCTCGCTAAGATTCTCTCCCGCTCTCTCAATCCTATCGAGTCTCTTCAATCTTTTTGGGTCACTCTCGCTTCGTTTTAGCATAGAGACGTTGGCAAAGATCGTAGATAGAGGGATGTTGAGCTCGTGAAGCGTATCTTTAAGGAGCCTGTCGAGAAGGTCGTTGGTTATGAAAAGGGGTTCGAGTGCTACCTTCGAGAGTATATAGCCAAAAAGTAAAGAGAGCGGCAAAAGCATCGCAATGACTATCAAAAAATTTCTATCCGAGTAGCCGAAGTTTTCAAATATAGCCCACATCAACCCGGCCATAGCCGCAAAAGTCACCAAGTAGAAGAAGACAACCTTTAAAATCTCTTTACGCTTCAAAACAGTAACCGACCCCCCTGATATTAACTATCGAATCTTTCCCGAAAAGCTGCTTCAGCTTGTTTATGTAGACTCTAAGCGCCCCCGTGCCCGGATGTTCTTCTCCATATATCTCTTCTAAAATCTCTTCGGTACTTACTACTTCGCCTCTGTTTTTTAGAAATAGCGCCAATAGCTGCGCAAGCTTTTTTGGAAGCTGTACCGGTTCGCCATCCCGATATAGCACAAGCCTCTCGATATCGAACAGATACTCCCCTACCTCAACTCTGGAGCTCCCTTTTATGCGGCGCAGATGCGCTTCCACTCTCAAAATGAGCTCATCCAAATCTACCGGCTTTTTCATATAATCATCAGCCCCGCTTACAAACCCCTCTACGAGCGCCTCTTTGTCCCGTGCCGACGTTATATATATGGCCGCAGTCTCGTCACCGCTCTCTCTAAGCTGCTTTAAAAGCTCAAAACCGTTCATATCCGGCAAGTTCACATCAAGCAGATAGAGATCGTACTTTTTTGTGTAGGTCGCCTCGACCACACACTTTGCTTCTGTACAGTGGTCCACCTCGTACCCCTCCTCTTCGAGGAAATCAACAAGTGTCTCCCCAAAGAGTCTGTCATCTTCAAGCAGCAGAATCTTACCCGGCACTTACCACCCTCCACTCCAGGGTCCCACCGGCGAACATAGGCACTACGCTGCCGCCATACATCTCAGGAACAAGATAGGCTGTTTTTTCAAGCACAACCTCCTTTTTAGGCGGATTTATAGAGTAGATATTTTTGGCGTTATCGCTTACGAATCTCTGCAGATTATCGAGTGCACCGTGCTTATCAAAAAGCTGCGCTAAAGCCTGCAGAGCTATGGGTGCGGTAAAGACTCCCGCCGCACACCCGGGCGCCTCTTTAGCCTCTCTCGGGTGGGGAGCGGAGTCGGAGCCGAACATAACTTTAGGGTGCGCCTTCAAGGCCGCTTGCAGAAGAGCCGCTCTATCTTCTGGACGCTTCGCTATAGGTTTGCAGAATAGGTGGGGCTGCAGAAGTCCTCCTGCCACATCGTCGAGAGTGATATAGAGGTGATGGAGTGTGATAGTGGCATAGAGGTTTTCATATCTATCAAGTGCCTCTACCGCATCTTTGGTTGTGATATGCTCCATTACAATTTTCAGATCGGGAAAGTTTTTCGCAAGCTTCTCATATATTGGTATGAACTCGCTCTCCCTATCCATCACAAAACCTCCCGTCTCACCGTGGACACATAGCGGAATCTGAAGCTCACTCATCGCTTCTAATACGGGAGCCAGCTCTATGAGATCAAAACCCTCGACTCCCCCATCCGAATTTGTTGTCACTCCTGCCGGGTAGAGCTTTATAGCCAAAATATCCTCTTTAACCGACTCCAGAAATTGAGGTGTATAGTCGGAGCGGAAAAAGAGTGTCATATATGGGGTAAAACTGCTATTTTTAGCACACCCTAAAATTCTCTCTCTATATGCAACTACAGCCTCCTGAGTAGTCACTGGCGGAACTAGGTTCGGCATTACCAAAGCTCCGCTAAATGTCTCGGCGCTCAAAGGGGCGCCTATTTCGAGCATCTTTTCATCACGCAAATGCAGATGCCTATCAAGAGGTTCGTTCAAAGCTATCACCATTACCGCATCCTTCTTTTTATTGTATTATATCGTTTACTTTTATCGACTTACCTTACCAAAGGCTGTTAATTATGGAAGAGATCGTAAAATGGATAGTAGATACCGTAGGCGCTATGGGATATCTTGGAATTTTCCTGATGATGTTTCTTGAGAGCTCATTTTTTCCGTTTCCAAGCGAAGTGGCCATGATACCGGCGGGGTACCTTGCCAGCAAGGGGGAGATGAGCCTATTCTGGGCCTTTATGGCCGGAGCCGGAGGCTCTCTGGCAGGGGCGATATTCAACTACGCTTTGGGGCATAAACTGGGTCGTCCCTTCATCGTGAAGTACGGAAAGTATCTATTCTTAAAGCCTGAAACAATTGAAAAAGTGGAGGAGTTCTTCCAAAAGTACGGCCCGGCAAGCACATTCTGGGGGCGTCTGTTACCAGGCATAAGACAATACATCTCACTGCCTGCCGGTATTGGCAAAATGCCGCTATTGGCATTTAGTATCTACACTTTTCTTGGTGCCGGAATATGGTGCGGTGTGCTTTTGGCAATGGGTTACATCTTCGGAGAGCATGAAGAGCAGATAAAGCCGGTTCTTCATTACCTTATCGGCGCTATAATTATTATGGTCATAGCCGTCTTCTACTACTACAGACGCAAAAATAAAATTGCGGAAAAGAGGTTCATCGAAGAGATTGACTCTTCCGCAAGAAATAATGAGGCTTAAATAGCCTCTTCGTCCACTTCGCCTGTTCTGATGCGAACGACCTTCTCTATATCGGTTACAAATATTTTGCCGTCTCCGATCTTGCCGGTTCTAGCCGCTTCTGTAATCTTCTCTATTATCGTTTCGACATCTTCAGCTTTGACGACAACCTCTATCTTAATTTTAGGAATGAAATCCACGACATACTCGGCTCCCCTGTAGAGCTCCGTATGGCCCGCCTGTCTGCCGTAGCCTTTAACTTCGCTTACCGTCATACCGGTTATTCCCGCTTCGGCTAAAGCATCTTTTACCTCTTCTATTTTGAAGGGTTTGATAATCGCTTCTATCTTTTTCATAAATCCTCACTTTCTTTATAAATTGAATTTAGAAGGCCCGCTTGAACTCCGGATATGCCTCGACACCGCACTCGCTTACGTCGATCCCCTCCATCTGCTCATCATCGCCGGCTCTAAAACGCATAACTTTGTCTATAGCAAACATCGTTATGTATGATACCACAAACGCAAATACGCCTACCACCAAAACACCCTTTATCTGGGAGGCTAGCGAAACATCTTCGGCAAATATTCCTACCGCTATCGTTCCCCAGATACCGTTTATAAGGTGCACAGAAAGGGCCCCTACCGGATCATCAAGCCTCAACCTATCAAACAGCGGTACCGCAAAGACCACCAAAGCACCCCCAATAAGACCGATAAGAATAGGAGTGTAAATGTCGAAAAGATCGGCCCCTGCCGTTATCGCTACCAATCCTCCCAGTGCACCGTTGAGAATCATCGTTATATCAAATTTTTTATACTGAAGAAAAACGATTATAGCAGCGATTATAGCTCCGGCGAGTCCAGCTGTATTTGTATTCATGATAGTGAGCGCTACAAGATCGGCACTCTCTTTCGAAGATATCGTTCCGACAGAACCGCCGTTGAATCCGAACCATCCTATCCACAAAATCATAGCACCTAAGGTAACCAGCGGAATATTTGATGCGGGAATCACCTTCACCTTGCCGTCAACATACCTCCCTTTTCTCGGCCCTATTACCAATATAGCCGCCAAAAGGGCCCACGCACCGGTAGAGTGAATGACGGTGGAGCCTGCAAGGTCATGCATCGAGCTAATATCTAAAAAGGTACCTTCGAGCATATTGGCACCCCATGTCCAGTTAACAACAAGCGGATATATTACAGCCGCCATTATTACCGTAAATATCATCAGCGGAATTATACGGGTACGCTCACTGACACCGCCGCTCATAATGTTTACAGTCTTTCCGACAAAAGCCATCTGAAACAAAAATGCGGCCCACTTGCTGACACTGTCGTTCTCCCAGCTTCCGAATGCAAGCTGGTAGCCTACAAGCAAAAAAGCCATCGACGCTATAGCGTATATCATCGTATTTACCGTCAAAACGGCACTGACATTCTTGGTTCTTACTATACCCGCCTCCAACATTGCAAACCCGGGCACCATAAATATGATAAGGGTCATCGCGAAGAGAAGAAAAAGGGTATCTACCACATATGAAATATCACCGGCTGACATTGGGTCTCCTTCAGTTTTTTGACTATACATTCAAGAGAAAACAGAGTATAGTCTTAGTTAGATCTGTAATTTTTCAAAGAGCTCAATTATAAAAGTAGATTTAAATATTTCAAATAGGAGTATTGTATCTTTTTTAATCAGTTTTCTGATCTATGCAGAGAAAAGGAGGATTTTTTTGTTCAATATTTAAGCAGCCCCCGTCTGCAAGCCAAAGACGGGGAAAGAGAGTGATAGAGAGAGCTTATTAAAGAGCCTCTCTGTCAGTTTCGCCGGTTCTGATACGAACAACCTTCTCTATATCGGTTACAAATATTTTGCCGTCTCCGATCTTACCTGTTCTAGCAGCTTCGGTTATCTTCTCCACGACCATTTCGACCTGATCTTCCGGAACAACAACTTCAAGCTTCACCTTCGGAAGAAAATCTACAACATACTCTGCACCTCTGTAGAGTTCGCTGTGTCCCTGCTGTCTTCCATAACCTTTAACTTCAGTCACGGTCATACCCGTTATACCAGCCTCAGCAAGGGCATCTTTCACATCTTCAAGTTTGAACGGTTTTATAACCGCTTCTATCTTTTTCATCTTCTGCTCCTGATAGAGATAATTTTTATACTTTTAAAAGGCCGGAGAGTCCCGGCCAAGTATCATTTTCAAAGGTTGAGCGCGCGCTCTCCGTGGGTAGACTCGTCAAGACCTCTCGTTTCGGTCTCTTCATCTACACGTCCTCCGCCGGTTATAGCCGAAGCTATGAAGAAAACAATGGCGGTAACGATACCACTGTAAACTATAGTCAGACCTACCGCCATAAGCTGGCTTACAAGCTGGCTTCCCATGCTGTAATCTTCAGGCATAGCATAATCGGCTATGAAGATAGCTGTCGCTATAGAACCCCAAATACCAACAAGTCCATGCACCCAGAAAGCATCCAAAGAGTCATCTACCTTGAACATTTTCTTTATCCTGGAAACGGCAAGGAATCCGAGGAATCCGCCGACAAGACCTATGATTATAGCTCCGCCTACACCAGCAGTTCCTGATGCAGGAGTTATGGCTACCAGGCCGGCGACAGCACCTGAAGCACCGCCAACAAGCGTCGGCTTTTTGAAGATGATCCACTCACCGATTATCCAGCCTATAACACCCAAGGATGCAGCTACGTTGGTAACAAGGAATGCAGAAGCAGCAGTACCGTCGGCAGCTACTTGAGAACCGGCGTTGAAACCGAACCATCCAAACCAAAGAAGCATAGCGCCAAGAACTACAAGTATCGGAGAGAAGGGCTTGATCGCAGCCTTTTCATAATCTTTTCTGCGTCCAAGAAGCATAGCGACCACAAAACCGGCCACACCCGCGTTAATGTGCACGACAGTACCTCCGGCAAAGTCTATTTCACCGAAGTTCAGTGTCTCACCGCCGCCCCAAGCCCAGTGTGTAATAGGAGCGTATACCGCTACTATCCAAAGAGCAGCGAAAATTACGAATGTCGAAAACTTAACTCTCTCAATCATAGAGCCGCTGGCTATCGCTACGGTAATGGCGGCGAAAGTTCCCTGGAAAGCGACAAAAAGAAGCTCAGGAATCGTACCGCTAAGAGTGTCGGAGCTAATTCCGGAAAGAAGAATCTTGCCGGTTCCGAAAAAATCACCTTCACCAAAAGCGATAGAGTACCCTATGATAACCCATACGAGAGTACCTACCGCATAAGCCGCAAGGCTCATACCCATCGTATTTAGAACATTCTTGCTTCGCGTCAAGCCGCCGTAAAAGAGCGCAAGGCCCGCCGGCGTCATAAGCATAACGAATGCGGTAGCGACAAGCATCCATGCTGTATCACCGCTGTTGAGCGAATCTTCGGCAAATGCCAGTGCAGGCAGCAAAGGCAGTGCAAATAACCACTTCTTCATGAGATCTCCTTTGGAAAAATTATGCTCAAAGTATACAAATTAAACCCTCTCAAAGATAGAGCAAAGTTGATTAAAAAATAGGCACTTGTTCTGTATTTCGCACTTTCGTGCCTACTACCCACTACTAACTGAAGCCTCCAAAAAACTCTTCTGCGATTAACATCTGCAGCGTAATGGTCGGAATTTCATCGAAATTCCTATATAGCATAGCAAAGCCGTTTGAGCAGAAGAGTTTTTCGGAACATACAACTACAATTGCTAATTCAATAGATTAAGCTATCTTTAGATAAAATCAAGATTAAAATTTTCAAAGCAAAAGGTTTTGAATGTCAGATCTGTTCAAAGAAAACGAAGATATTCAGGAGATCTCGATAGAAGATAGCATAAAAGGGAGCTATCTCGACTACTCCATGAGTGTCATCATAGGTCGGGCACTTCCAGACGCCCGAGACGGTCTCAAACCTGTCCATAGAAGGATTCTTTATGCTATGCACGAGCTTGGGGTAACCTCTCGTGCGGCATATAAAAAGAGTGCCCGTATAGTCGGTGACGTTATAGGTAAATATCATCCCCACGGAGATACGGCAGTATACGACGCCTTGGTCAGAATGGCGCAGGATTTCTCGATGCGCATTCCTCTTGTAGACGGTCAGGGAAACTTCGGCTCCATAGATGGCGACAACCCTGCGGCGATGAGATATACAGAAGCCCGTATGACACGGCTTGCAGAGGAGCTTTTAAGAGATATAGAAAAAGATACTGTAGACTTCATCCCCAACTACGACGATACGATGCAAGAGCCGGATGTTCTGCCGAGTCGCGTACCGAACCTGCTTCTTAACGGCCCCACCGGTATAGCGGTAGGTATGGCCACGAATAGTCCTCCTCACCGCCTCGACGAACTGATAGATGCACTGCTTGTGATG
>JAKIUX010000042.1 GCA_021647345.1 Hydrogenimonas sp. | reverse complement strand
GAGCCAATACTCCACTCGACAGGATTCAAAGATCATGTAATCGTTTGCGGCTACGGTCCTCTAGGACGATATGTAACACTGGAGCTAAAAAAACAGGGTGTGCATTATGTTGTGCTAGAGCACGATATACATCGTATGGAGCTTGGTCAGAAGATGGGAGAGCCGATCTTTTTTGCAAATGCTGCAAGCGAGGAGGTTCTGAAAAACTTCGACGTGGACAAAGCTTCTGCAGTAATAGTGGCGGTAGATAACCCGCACCATTTAAGATTAATATGCGAAGCGCTCAACAGTGTGGCTCCTATGGCAAACGTGGTGGTGAAGGTTCAGACCGAAACGGAGGCGCAGATGCTGGATGATCTTAAAATCGACCACCTTGTCATCCAGAGTGAAGAGATGGCCAAGCGCCTTGTGGCCGAAGCTATGCGCTGCAGGCTCGGATATTAGCGGGCAGAGGCTTCACATCTTTTTCTCAAGGGCTCTCTTAGCCCCTCTTTGTTAAAATTCGAAAACCTTTTATGACGACGAGGCAGATATGACGAAATATATTTTTGTAACCGGCGGCGTTTTGAGCTCTTTGGGAAAAGGGATAACGGCAGCGAGTATCGGTACTCTTTTGAAGCAGAGTGGTCTTGATGTTTCAATACTCAAGATGGATCCATACCTAAATATGGACCCGGGTACGATGAGTCCGTTGGAGCATGGAGAGGTCTTCGTAACAGCCGATGGGGCTGAGACCGACCTAGACCTTGGCCATTACGAGCGCTTTTTGAATGTGGACTTAAGCAAGAAGAACAACTTCACCACCGGCCAGATCTACCACTCCGTTTTGACGAAGGAGAGAAAAGGGGAGTATCTGGGTAAGACTATACAGGTGGTTCCCCATATCGTAGGGGAGGTGAAGCAGAGGATATTCGAAGCCGGAAAAGGCAGAGATATTCTCATTGTAGAGCTCGGCGGTACGGTAGGAGATATCGAAGGGCTTCCGTTTCTTGAGACGATCAGGCAGATAAAGCATGAGCTCGGAAGCGATCGGGTCATAAATATTCACGTTACTCTCGTTCCCTATATTCAGGCGGCGGGAGAGCTTAAAACGAAGCCGACGCAGCACAGCGTACAGGAGCTTAGGCGTATCGGTATAACCCCTCATATGATAATAGCCAGGTGCGAAAAACCTCTTCCGAAGGAGCTTAGAAGAAAGATCGCTATCAGTTGTGACGTAGATATGGATAGCGTCATCGAGTGCATGGATGCGCCTACAATATATCAGGTACCTCTCAATTTTCTCAAAGATGGCATTATGCACCCTCTCATAAAGAGGTTCAGGCTGGCCGAAACCGAGCCCAATATGGAAGAGTGGGATATTTTGGTAAAGCGCATCATTGTCCCCCGTGAAGAGATAACGATCGCATTCGTGGGCAAATACCTCAATCTGAAAGAGTCCTACAAGTCTCTTACAGAAGCGCTCATCCATGCGGGAGCGGCACTCGATACCAAAATAAACATCCATTGGGTCGACAGTGAAGATGTGGAAGAGAAGGGCGTGGAGGAGACTATCGGCGAGGTAGACGGCATACTTGTGGCCGGCGGTTTCGGAGTCAGAGGTGTAGAAGGGAAGATAGAAGCAATACGCTACGCCAGAGAGAATAAAATACCCTATTTGGGTATATGCCTGGGTATGCAGCTTAGCCTCATAGAGTATGCAAGAAACGTTCTAAAGATAGAGGAGGCCAATTCGGTTGAGTTCGATCCGGAAACGAAAGAGCCTGTGATATACCTTATAGATGAGTTTATAGACCGCTCCGGCCAGAAGCAGGTGAGAACCCACAAGAGCCCATTGGGCGGAACTATGAGGCTTGGTGCCTATCCGTGCGAGATCAAGGAGGGAACCAAGCTTTTCGAGGCTTACGGCGGCAAGAGAATCATATATGAGAGACACCGCCACAGATATGAAGCCAACCCGGCATATAGAGAGAGGCTCGAAAAAGGCGGAATGGTCATATCGGGCGAGTCAAACGGTCTGATCGAAGCGGTGGAGGTGGAAGATCACCCGTGGTTCGCAGGGGTGCAGTTCCACCCCGAGTTCACTTCTCGCCTTCAAGATCCGAACCCTACAATTCTTGCATTTGCAAAGGCATCGCTGGCTCTGAAAAACTTAGAAAATGAGTAGAGAGAGCGGTGAACGGCAAAAGCTTGAGACTCTTGAAAGGCTTACTAAAAAGAGGGTAGAGGAGCTGCTCTCGGCCAGATTCGAAGACGGTTTCAAGGAGCTGAAGGATCTTCCCGACCCTTTCGAACTTCACGATATGAAAAGGGCTGTCGAAAGGATAGCCGGAGCGATCGAGAGGGGTGAGCGAATAGCGGTTGTAGGAGACTACGACGTTGACGGTGTTATATCTACCGTCATAATGGCTGAATTCTTCGAACTGATAGAGCACCCCGTTGAGACGGTTATACCAAATCGATTCAGAGACGGCTACGGCGTTTCCGCCGCCATTTTGGAGAGGGTGGAGGCGGATGTTGTCATAACGGTGGACAACGGTATAACCGCCTTTGAAGCCGCCGAGGTCTGTAAAAGCCGAGGAGTAGATCTAATAATTACAGATCACCACACAGTGGCCGAAGAGCTGCCCGAGGCTTACGCCATTGTCAATCCGAAAAAGAGGGAGTGCAGTTTCACATACCCGGATATTTGCGGTGCGCAGGTAGCCTGGTTTCTGGTTGGAGCTTTGAAAAGGGAACTTGGACTCGATATAAAGATGTCGAGATTTCTTGATCTGTTGGCAGTTGCGGTAGTGGCGGATGTTATGCCGCTTACAGCCATAAACAGGCCTATAGTAAAACGCGGTTTGCAGATGCTTTCAAGCTCAAGACGCCCCGCCTTCGAAGCTGTTAGGGCATACCTCGGCAAAAAGAGTTTCGGCGCGATGGATATAGGTTTTTTGGTAGCGCCCCGCATAAACAGTGCTGGAAGAATGGATGATGCTTCGCACGCTTTGAAGTTTCTAAGGTCAAAGAGTTTGAGCGAGGCGAGCAGCGGGTGGCTCAAGCTCGAAGAGCTAAATAGGCAGCGACGCGCTACGGAGGCTGAAGCGACAGAAGAGGCTATGGAGATGGCCGATCCTGATGACTCGGTTATAGTTGTCGCGAAAGAGGGTTGGCATGAAGGGGTTGTCGGCATTGTCGCTTCGCGCCTTGTGGATCGTTTCAAAAAACCGGCTATAGTCCTCTCCGTAGAGAACGGCCGAGCCAAGGGTAGCGGCAGAAGCGTAGGAGATGTAGATCTCTTCTCTTTGCTGAAATCTTGCGAAGATGAGCTTTTGGGGTTTGGCGGCCACAAGATGGCAGCAGGCTTGAGTCTGCCTATTGAGAATATAGACTCTTTCAGAGCCAAAATATCTGAATCAGCGAGAAGTCTCGATCCTCAGCTATTTGTTCCCAAAGAGAATCTTTTGGGGGTTCTGCCTCTTGAAGAGATCGATTGGGAGCTTATGGAGCTGCTGGAGAGATTTGAGCCCTACGGAGAGGCCAACATCCGCCCAAGATTTTTTCTGGAGGATGCGAGTGTGCTTGAAGCGAAAAGAATAGGCGCGGAGGGAAACCATTTGAAGATTCTCTTGAGTGATGGAAGAAACTCTCTTCAGGCGCTCTGGTTCGGGTATGAAAAGATTGTTGTGCCGGGTGATCGCATCTCTATCACCGGCTCTTTGAGCATAAATGAGTTCAACTCCAAAAGATCGATACAGTTTCTTGTTGATAAGATCATATTCAAGTAGAGAGTATTATAATATTTAAAGTCGTTCACAATTAGGAGTTATATTATGAATAAAAAAGAGTTAACTCACGCTGAGAAGGTGATAGAAGATCTTCTTAAAAAAGAGGGCATGAGCAGACGCGATGCCCTGAAACTTATGGGGGTTGGCGGTGCCGCGGCAATGTTGGGGGGAGCGCCTCTGTCAGCTTCGCAGAGCGATGAGGGCTCCTCTTCAAGCGAGGCGAAAGCAAAAATAGTCATAGTCGGAGGCGGTACCGGCGGTGTAATCATGGCGGCAAGATTGCGCAGAGCCGCTCCAAATGCCGAGATAACCATTGTCGCGCCAAACGATATTCATCTATACCAGCCCGGGCAGGTCTTCATGGCTGCAGGTTTGTATACGGAAGAGGATATAAAGAAACCAAACGCAGATCTAATGCCTGGCGGCGTCAAGTGGATCAAAGATGAGGTTCGTATATTCGACCCCGACGCCAATATTGTAGAAACCGCCAAGAACGGGAAGGTCAAGTATGACTTTCTCGTTGTAGCTACCGGCTTGGAGTACAACTATGAAGGTATTGAAGGGATGCGCCCCGAGCTTGTAGGCCAGAAAGGGATATCGAGTGTATATCTGAACGATCCTGTCAAAGGGACGGCAAGAGGCGGTACGGCTACTTGGGAGTGGTTCAAAAAGCTTAGAGCCGCAGCCGAAAAAGCGAGTGAGGCCAATCCTGTCACAGCGATCTACACTCAACCGGATACTCCCATAAAGTGCGGCGGCGCTCCGCAGAAGATTCTCTATCTGAGTGATGACTTTCTTCGCGGTAACGGCCCTACGGGAGGGACAGATGTTCACAAGAATGTGAAAGCCCTCTTTTGCAAAAAGGGGACGAAGCTTTTTGGCCTTCCAGATTACAATAAAACGCTTGTCGATGAGGTGACGCCTATGTACGGCAATATTACCGACAAGTGGAACCACATTCTAAGAAAGATCGATCCTGAAAAGAGGGTAGCAACCTTCGAACACATCTATCTGGTAAAGGGTGAATACGACCCCAACCTCGAAGAGTATGACATGATAACCAAAAGAGAAACGGTGGAGATAGAGTACGACTTCATCCATGTAGTGCCGCCGATGAAACCGGTGAAGTCCATTGCAAACTCTCCGCTTGGATGGCCAAAAGGAAATGCGAAAGGGTGGCTTGCCTGCGACCGATACACGCTGCAGCATATGAAGTACAAGAATGTTTTCGGAATAGGAGATATTCTTGGAATTCCGCTGGGGAAAACCGGCGGCTCTGCAAGACATCACGGTCCGGTCGTGCAGGAGAATCTTATAGCGGCGATGGAGGGCAAAGATCTTTCGGCCAAATTCGACGGCTATACGGTCTGCCCTTTGAAGACTCAGTACGGAAAGATAATGCTTGCGGAGTTTAACTATGACGGGCCAGCGCCATCTTTCCCTCTCGACCCGGCTAAGCCTCGCTGGATATGGTGGGCATTCGATCTATATATGCTCAAGCCGATGTACTGGAATTTGATGATGCGTGGGCTTATGTAATTCTATAAATACATAGAACGGCTCTGAAAAATTGCAGATTTAGCGAAGGCTTTGGAATTTTAGTTTGTATGCTCTGAAAAAACTCTTCTGCCAAACGGCTTCGCTATGATATCTAGGAATTTCGATGAAATTCCGACCATTACGCTGCAGATGTTGTTCGCAAAAGAGTTTTTTTCAGAGCGCTCAATAGTATCCAGTATCTAAAGCTCCCTCGATTTATATACTGGATGATAGATGCTGAATGCTAAATAAAGGTATGGGGAAGCTTCGCTTCCTTGCTGTTTTAACTATATAGACCAACGATTATCGACCATCGACCAAATCGTAAAATCTTTGATCAATTTTTCAGAGGGCTTATGATATAGATTTTAGCTTCTTTGGCAGGAACTTGCAACTTTATGAAAAAATAAAAAATGAATTTTTTATCTTTTTGGTACTCTTTTTGCTTCTCTCTTTGGCAGTGCATATGAAAGAGTGGGTGAACGATTCGGTCGAACATATAAAAGTGCTACGGCAGAGCCCTGCCGGCACATTTCATCCGATATATTTTACCTTCGCCTTCTACCTTCTGGTGCTTTGGCTCATAAGGTTGGCTATATCGGGGCTTTGGAAACTATTTGGAAAAAGAGGGGAATAGTATGGAGTACTACAACTGGATATTGGCATTTCACGTGATGAGTTTTATAAGTTGGATGGCGATGCTCTTTTATCAGCCAAGACTCTATGTATACCATCAGGAGCATGCCGATAATGAAGGTTTCATAGAGGTTGTGAAGATACAGGAGAACAAACTCTATAACTTCATAGGCGTGCCTGCCATGTGGGCTACGATAATAAGCGGAACCGCCATGCTTATGATCAACCCGGCACTTTTTAAAAGCGGAATGTGGCTTCACATAAAACTTACCGCCGCTATTTTGCTGGTTCTATACCACTTTTCGCTGGGATGGTTCAAAGCCAGACTTCATGCCGGAAAATGTACAAAAAGCGGCAAGTTTTTCAGAGCCTACAATGAGGTGCCGACCATTCTTATGATAGTCATTGTCGTAATGGTGGTGGTGAAACCGATATGAAACAGAAGGGGCCTGTAAAAGAGTTCGCAGCGGCACTCAACCGCGGTGTTGTGAAAGCCCATATAGGTTTCGTAAAGAGAAACGGGGTCTCTTTGGCTCTTTTATGTTTTTCGCCCCACCTCTTAGATGGCGAAGAGGAGAAGCTCGAAGAGGCAGTCGGCGTACTGCAGGAGCTGACGGACTTTTCGGCTCTGCTGTTATGCGAAGAGGGAAATCTTTTGACTTTTCTGAAAGATCTTCATCTCCACAGAGCTGTGCAGGTTGCAAAAAATATACAAGAGACTCTTTTGAAGGAGAGCGGAATCTATATGAGACATGGGGCGTTGACTATAGTAGATCCTTCAGATAGCTACGATTCGCTGATGGAGCGAATGGAGCGCTATATGGAGCAGTCGAAAAGCTTTGAAGAGGGAAAGATCTGCTACGGTACAGCCAAGTACGACTTCTGCTCGAAGGGGGGCGAAGAGGAGATATTCGCCAACTTCTTCACAGGCCAGAAGAGAGTCACGCTATATAACTTCTACAACGGGATGCCTCTTAGCGAAGAGGCTACCGTTTTAGGCTACTCCAATGGGCTTTTAAGGCTGAAAACATCCCTTGCCAAAGCTGCATTCTTGAAAAACGAGCCCTTTACGTTTATTAAGCATAAATATCTGCCTGATACCGTAAAGGCGGATATCGCCAATACTATTCCAAACCGAGCAGAGGTGGTGCTGACCAATCTTCGCTTTATAGATAAATCACCGGTGGATAGAGAGAATATAAGAGTGCTGCCTGACGAGACGAAAGATA
>JAKIUX010000041.1 GCA_021647345.1 Hydrogenimonas sp. | reverse complement strand
CCAGAGCCGAGCTGCATGAAGCGGCGGTGAAGGCGACGAAGCATATAGGGTATGAGAGTGCGGGAACTTTTGAGTTTCTTGTGGACAAGCATAAGAACTTCTATTTTATGGAGATGAATACCCGACTACAGGTTGAGCACTGCGTAAGTGAGATGGTAAGCGGGATAGACATAATAGAGTGGATGATAAGGATAGCTGAAGGCGAGAAGCTCTTTGAGCAGAGCGAAGTGGAGCTGAAAGGGCATGCCATAGAGTGCCGCATAACCGCTGAAGATCCTGTTAGCTTCATGCCCTGTCCGGGCAAGATAAACAGATGGATAGCTCCGGGCGGCAAAGATGTCCGCATAGACTCTCACGCCCATGCCGGATATATCATACCCCAGCACTACGACTCCATGATAGGGAAGGTGATAGTCTGGGGAGAGAATAGAGAAAGAGCCATTAAGAAGATGCAAAGAGCGATGGATGAGTTTGAAGTGGGCGGCATAAAGACGGTTATAGACTTCCATAGACGCATGATGAGAAACCCTGACTTTATTGAAAACCGCTTCGATACCAAATATCTGGAAGAGAACCTATAGTATTTTAGTTATGAGTTGTGAGCTTGGCGTGCAGGTTTGCTTCTGTTGCGGCCAGCGACTATTTCAGAACTTCCACATGAAAGAGACCCTCTGCTCCATATCCACCTTCTCCACGGAGGTTGGAGGAGTGGAGTCGTAGTCGTACTTTAAAGAGAGCAGAAGGAAGAAGTTTTTGTATACCGGTGTCTGAAGCTCCGCGAGAGAGTAGAGGTTGTAGTCAGAAAACTTTTGCGGTTTGGGCTGATAGTAGATATATGAGTTGAATCTGGCGCCGGTCAAAAAGCTTTTAGTATAGAAGAGGTAGCTGCTTACCCTGATGTTCCTTTGGAGCGGATCTTTTTGCGGATCGGTGAATCTGATCTGCTCATATATAGGCCCCGCGGCCGCATACACCTTTCCGTAAAGTGTCGAATCGAAGATTCTCCATCTGATATCTCCTCCGGCTACAAGTCTGCTTTTTATACCGTTTATTCTGTTGTTTTCACTCTGAAGAAAAGATTCCAAATAGAGCTCTGCACTTATTTTGTGGAGATAGCGCAGATGGGCCGAACCTCTATTCTCTATAGACTTTCCCTCGGTGTCGCTATATTTGTACCCTCCAAAGAGCCAGAACGCAGAACTTTCGTTGTTGTCGTACCGAACGTTTATGTCTGCTCCCACTTCACTCTTTTTTGTATTTCCGCGCCGGTTAGAGAGCGAGAGCGAAGTCGAGCCGCTAAGAGCTGGATGCTCACCTATCTCTATCGGGGTAACGTCGATATAGGCCATCAGCGGCAGAGCCGCAGCCAGTGTTAAAAAGAGTCTCTTCATCTTTTAGATCGCCACTTAAGGTGCGCGTACCACTTTTATCTTTGCGGCGGCTCTTAGTTTTTCGAAGTGGCTCTCTATGGCCTCTTGCTGCTTCTGCTCCATCCATTTGGCGAAGACCTGCTGCTTCACCTCTTCGTACGGCTGAGGCTTCTGATCTAAGAAATCTTGAATGAGAAATAGCACATACCCATCTCCAACGGGTACTATCTGGGTAAATTGACCCTTCGGAGTCTTTGTAAGCATAAAGAGAAGCTCTCTGTTTAGATCTTTCGTATTTACTGTTTCACTCTTTTGGCTTACGCCGGGTATTGAGGCAAGTGGGTTCTGAATAACCGCCAAAAGCGCCTTTTTATCTTTCGAGAAGTACTCTACGACCTCAATCTTTTCCGGCATCGAAAACTCCTTCAAATGGAGCCTGTAGTACTCTTTTAGAGTATCTTCGCTTGGGTTCTCTATTTTAGTGCTCAAAATGCGCCTGTAGAGTCTCTCTTGAAGGAGCCTCTCTTTTACGCGGTTTTTGTACTCATCCCAATCTACCCCCTCTTTGGCCAGAATTGAGCGCATCTTCAGCGAGTCTATGCCGTTTTGATGGGCTATTCGTTCGATCTCCATATTTACATCATAGTCATCTACGGTAACCCCGAGGCGCTTAAGCTCCGCCTCTTTGATCCTCTTTTTTATAAGCAGCTCTACAGCTTTACTTTTTGAAATACCCAGGCTCTTCTTTGCTTTGTATATCTCGTATAGCGTGATAGGCTGACCGTTCACCACGATGCTCACGGCATCTACGAGTCCGGCAAAAATCGGTGCGGCGAATATTGTAAAAGCTATAAGCAGGGCAGATAAGATTTTTTTCATAGTATCACAAGCCTTCAGGAAGGATTTATCGCTCTAATTGTATCAGCTTTTTATCTAAAAGAAACTATAATGGGTCCAAATTTCAGCTAAGGAACCGGAAGATGGTAGTTACACGTTTCGCCCCCTCTCCTACGGGGTTTTTGCATATAGGCGGCCTTAGAACCGCCCTTTTTAACTATCTATGGGCTCGCAGAAACGGCGGCGAGTTCAAACTAAGAATAGAAGATACAGACCAAAGCCGCAATTCAGCCGAAGCTACAAAGGCTATTTTGGAGGCTTTCGACTGGGTCGGAATGGATTACGACGGAGATCCGGTGTATCAGTCTGATCGCTTTGATCTATATAGAAGCTACATAATGAAACTGCTCGACGAGGGGAAGGCCTACTACTGCTACATGAGCAAAGAGGAGCTTGACGCCTTGAGAGAGGAGCAGATGGCAAGAAAGGAGAGGCCGCGCTACGACGGCCGCTACCGTGACTTTACCGGCAAGCCGCCTGAAGGGGTAGAGCCGGTGGTGCGTATAAAGGCGCCCCTTGAGGGAGAGATAGTTTTCGAAGATGGAATAAAGGGGACCATAACGATAAGAGCCGATGAGGTTGACGATTTCATAATAGCCAGAAGCGACGGAACACCCACATACAACTTCGTTGTGGCTGTAGATGACGCTTTGATGGGGATGACCGACGTTATAAGGGGTGATGACCACCTCTACAATACGCCAAAACAGATAATTGTATATGAGGCGCTCGGTTTTAAACTTCCTCGCTTCTACCACGTTCCGATGATACTGGGTGAAGGAGGCAAAAAGCTCTCCAAGCGCGACGGTGCGGCGGATGTAATGGATTATAAAAGAGCAGGCTTTTTGCCCGAAGCTCTTTTGAATTTTCTTGTGCGTTTGGGGTGGAGCAGAGGCGATCAAGAGATATTTACAATGGAAGAGATGCTCGAGCACTTCGATCCCGCTGATATCAACGCTTCAGCTT
Organism: Hydrogenimonas sp.; assembly: GCA_021647345.1. Classification (GTDB taxonomy): domain Bacteria; phylum Campylobacterota; class Campylobacteria; order Campylobacterales; family Hydrogenimonadaceae; genus Hydrogenimonas. Next base: position 4,039 of record JAKIUX010000041.1, on the reverse strand, counting down.
CTCAGTATAACCCCGACAAACTTCTATGGCTAAATGCGCACTATATAAAAAATAGTTCGAACGAGAGGCTTGCGAAGCTTCTTGAGGAGTTCGGGGTCTACCTTTTAAGCCACGATAAACGGGAGATTTTGCTCGATATATTCAAAGAGAGGTGCAAAACGCTCAAAGAGATGGCCAATCAGATAAAAGAGGTTCTCGAGACTCCAAAAGAGTATGACAAAAAGGCTTTGAAAAAGGCGATGAAGGGTAACGCTGTAGAGCTGCTAAACTCTTTTTGCAACACTTTGAAAGAGGCTGAAGGTTTGCATCTTCCCACAGATTACCACGCTCTTGTGGAGAGGTTCGTTAAAGATAGCGAGATCGGTTTCGGCAAGATAGGTATGCCTCTTAGGGTTGCACTTATAGGACGGTTAGGAGGCCCGGACCTTGGTGATGTCATGAGTATCATAGGAAAAGAGGAGAGCATCGGCCGAATAGAGAAGCTCTTGCAATACATGAAGGAAACAGATGCCTAACACAATAACAAAAAATGAGGTTTTGAAGTATCACGAAGGGGGGAAGATAGGGGTAGAGATAACCAAGCCTTGCGACAGTGCCAGAGATCTCTCTATGGCTTATACTCCGGGAGTTGCTGAGCCCTGCCTGGAGATAGAGAGAGATCCGGCGAAGGGGTACATCTACACAAACAAAGCCAATCTAGTAGCGGTGATAACCAACGGTAGCGCAGTTCTCGGGCTTGGTGATATAGGGGCTTTAGCCAGCAAACCTGTAATGGAGGGGAAATCGGTGCTTTTCAAAAAGTTCGCCGGTATAGATGCTTTCGATATAGAGGTTAACGAGAGCGACCCTGAGAGATTCATAGAGATATGCAAAGCGCTCGAGCCAACTTTCGGAGGGATAAACCTCGAAGATATAAAAGCTCCGGAGTGTTTCGAGATAGAGCGCAGACTCAAAAGCGAGACCAATATTCCCGTAATGCATGACGACCAGCACGGTACCGCCATAATCACCACCGCCGGTCTTATAAATGCTCTCGAATTGACCGGCAAAGATATTTCAAAGATGAAGATTGTCGTCATAGGGGCTGGTGCCGCCGGAATAGCCTGTGCCGGCATGTATCGTCAGCTTGGTGCAAAAAAGATAGTTTTGATAGACTCAAAAGGGGTGGTTCACAGCGGTAGAGATGATCTAAACCCCTACAAAGCGGAGTTCGCCCTCGATACCGAAGAGAGGAGTCTTGAAGATGCAATGAGGGGGGCCGATATGATGCTCGGTCTCTCGAAAGCGGGAGTCGTAAGCCAAGAGATGGTCGCCTCTATGGCTCCTAACCCCATAATATTCGCTCTTGCCAACCCGATACCAGAGATACTGCCGGAAGAGGTTGCCAAAGTGCGCAGCGATGCGATGATGGGGACAGGCAGAAGCGACTATCCGAACCAGGTGAACAATGTTCTCGGATTCCCTTTTATTTTTCGCGGAGCGCTTGATGTCAGAGCGACCGCAATAACCGAAGGGATGAAGATGGCAGCCGCAAGAGCTCTTGCGGACCTGGCCAAAGAGCCGGTGCCGCAGTATGTAAAAGATGCCTATGGTGGAATAGATTTTGAGTTCGGCCCCGACTATCTGATCCCAAAACCTTTCGATAAGAGGGTTCTGCTTTGGGAGTCGGCAGCGGTAGCGAAAGCGGCATATGAAGAGGGTGTTGCCAGAGTAGAGAGTTTCGACTACTGCGGCTACAGAGCCAAGCTTGCGGCCGATATGGGGCTTGTCATGGCCGATCCGTGTACATAGCTCACCCTATTGCCGACCCTTAGAGAGGATTTTCCAGGGTGATCTGAACGAGAGTATTTACAAGCAGCGCAATATCTTCGATCTTCTCCGCACCTTGACGGATTTGAAAGTCCTCGAAGTTCTCCTGGTGCATGGCGTGTCTCTCTTCGCAGTCGTGAAGATAGTTTTCAAGTGCCTCTTCCACACTCTCCTCTTTGCGCCGGTAGTTCATCACTTTTTCGCTCAATGATATAACCGAAAACTCCACAAACTCTCCGAGCTGCCTCTTTATAGTGTGCTCTTTCTTGTTTTTCGGGCGGTAATTTTCGAGCGCTTCGAGAATCTCGTTTATATGAAGTCTTTTTATTACCGAATGCATAAGCTCAGCCGTTTCAGTGAAGGGGCGATGATCTTTTTCGTGCAAGATTATTGCAGATATGGCAAATTTGAGATATGGTAGATGGTGAAAAAAGCGGTTTATTTTTTCTTGCCCTTTGACTACAATTTTTAGGGAATCCTCCGGAGCCTTCTGTATAAATGATACGATATAGCTTCTATATCTTAAAAATACCTCGGCATCTATTTGGTCGGCAGATAGGTGGCGCATCATCCAGCTTACGGAGAAGGAGATTGTGTTCTCTATCTCAAAAAGAAGATCGTACTCTCTTTTCGCCTCTATTTCGTAGTCGTGTCTGAATATTTCATATCTGATATCGTTGCATCCGAAGAGCTGATTGCATATGAGATAGCTTTTTACTTTCAAGACCATTCTCTCGGAGCCCAGTTGTGTAAAATCGCTTATGAATGTTATGCCCGCATTGTTGATGATCCGGTTTGCGATGACAGTGGCCGAGATCTCCCGTTTGAGCGGATGGCTCAATATCTCGTCTTCATATATGGCGGCGAAACTTTTAGGGAAATATTTCAGCAGATACTCCTGAGCGAAGGCTTCATCTAAAAATTGACTCTCAAGAAGCAGATGTTTGAGAAATATCTTGCTGTATGAGAGAAGAGTGCCGAGAATCGGCCTTACTATGCCGCCATTTTCGTCGAGTATGCGATCTATCTTCTCATCTTTGGGTATATAGAACTCTTTGCGGCCGAATGTCGGGACTTCCCGCTCCAGAACAGATATGGCCTGCAAAAAGGGGACTATATCGTTCCTGCTTCTTATATGGTCTAAGGAGATAGCGAGAGATTGGTGGTAGTTTGTCCAAAGAACCAGGTTCATCACCATTTGAGCCTGCTTCTGCAGCGCTTCCGTTCTGCCGGTCTCGTCTATCTGCCCCTTCTTTGCCAAAGATCCGAGTGTTATCTTGAGATTTACTTCATAATCGCTGGTATTTACTCCTGCGGAGTTGTCTATAGCATCGAGGTTTATAAAGCCGCCGTTTTTGGCGTACTCTATGCGTGCCGGAAGAGTAAAGCCGAGATTCCCCCCTTCGCAGACTGCGGAGACTCTCAGTTCGGAGGCGTCTATGCGTACATTTTCGTTGGCTTTGTCTCCCACATCGAGGTTGCTCTCCCAGCTCGCTTTTACGTAGGTGCCTACCCCACCGTTGAAAAGAAGATCGGCCTTTATGCGCAGAACCGCTTGAAGAAGCTCCTCTGCGCTCATGCTTTTTCGTGTTGTTTTGAGCAGTTTTCTTATCTGGGAAGAGAGGCGTATCTCTTTTTCGTCTCGCCTGAATACTCCGCCCCCTCTGCTTATTTTGCTTTTGTCGTAACTGCTCCATCCACCTTTCGGGCTGGCTTCAAATAGCCGTTTTCGCTCTTTGTAAGAGAGTTCGGGGTCGGGGTTTGGGTCTATGAATATCTCACTATGGCTTACGGCGGCGAGAAGCTTGAATTTATGGCTTAGAAGCATTCCGTTTCCGAAAACGTCACCGTTCATAGAGCCTATGCCGACCACTGTTACAGGCGTTTCGTAGATGTTGAGCCCCTTTTCTATGAAGTACCTCTCTACCGAGCGGATCGCCCCTTTTGCCGTGACTCCCAGCTCCTTATGGCTGTAACCTCTGCTCCCTCCGCTGGCAAAAGCGTCACCCATCCAGAAGCCGCGCCTCAAAGCGATTTCGTTGGCTCTGTCACTCATATGGGCCGTCCCCTTGTCGGCAGCAACTACGAAGTATGTATCGTCATCGTCGTATCGCAATACACCTTTAGGCGTGACGGTCCGTCCATCTTCAAAATTGTCCACCATATCCAGAAGTGCATCTATATATAGTTCGTAGAAGTGGGCGAATCTCTCTTTCGTAAGTCTATTTTT
>JAKIUX010000040.1 GCA_021647345.1 Hydrogenimonas sp. | reverse complement strand
AGTTCCTACCACCAAGAGGGAAAAGCGCATTTTGATTACCCTTTTCCGCCAGTTTTATAACCGATGTATAAGCACGATCGTTAAAAGAGCTTTTCGTCTCAGCACTCAATGAAACTCCAGTCAATAGCAATGCTGCCGCAATAGATACCTTTAATTTTCTCATCTTATTTCTCCAGTTTCTTTATTTTTAAACTTTCTTCTGAACTTACGCAAAAGTTTAAAATATTGCAATGTCTACCAAAACTCTTGCGTAATATCAGTATATAAAAATTTAAACTATCTTTCTATCATAACATACATTACAATCTCATTTAATATCATGAGCTCATTTTTTATGGCACCGTTTACACCATAGCATAGTACCACTACCTACATATCCTTTTAGCATATATCCATTATTTGATACATGTGGATTATGGCAGCTTATACAGCTTAACTCTTCACCCTTTTTGCTGGTTGGATCTTTAACACCTTTGGTAGGGTGCGGTTTGCCGGAAAACGTTCGCACCACATGCCCTCTTCTTTTTTTATCTGCGTGACATGTTATGCATAAACTCCACACCTTCTTTCTTAAAAACATATTGCTAATATTGGAGCCGTGTGGATCGTGGCACCTATTGCATCTGCCGTTGTCTACCGGTTCATGCCTATACTTTTCTCTGTAAAATCTCTCTTTAAACTTTTTATGACATGAGAAGCAGTTAGAAGCTATAGGATCAGGATAAAGATATTTAGACTCTTCCTCGTCCTTTTTGTTGAACCTGCCGACTTTGCCTGTATGGCAGCTTGTGGCACATAACCAGTTCGCCGCCGGGGCGTGCAGGAATTTGTCGGTAGCAACGGGGTAGTGGCAGCCAAAACAGTTAGACTCGGTGATATTTTCGAAAGCTACACCCTTTTTCTCATTCATTTTCATATTGTGACATGATGCACAAACTCTCTCTTTTTCAGGGGTATGAAAAAACTGCTTTTTAAAAAACTTTGTAGAGTATTTGAATTTTTTATCGATCAATGAACCTCTATATACGGTTCTTACCGCTTTGAAAATTTTTTCATCACCTCTATACAACTCTATTGTTATCTTGTTTACACCTTCTCTCAGCTCTACCGTAAAACAGAAGTAGGACCTTCCAGCCGGAATCGTGCGTTCGATTCTCTTTTTTTCTCCAACTTTAGCAAAAACCTTTGTAGCACCGCTATCTGAAAGATTAATGACAACAGCGGCAAATTTTGTTAGGTAGATATCTTGCCCGTACGGTTTTACAAGCTCAACCTCTCTGGGGAAGGCAAAAAGAGAAGTGAAGGCCGCCATGCAAAATATTAAAAATAGCTTTTTCACCATCACTCTCCCTCTGAAAATGTCAAGCAGACATTTTCGATGCCGCTGTAATCTTCTTTTAAAAGATATGCTCTATCGGAAGAGTGGGGGTTGTGGCATGTTATACAAACAAAATCTCCACGAATCAACTTTTTATCAGCCAATTTTCTCATTTTGAATAGTTCTATGTATCTCCTTTTCGAGCGCTTATCGGCATGGCACGATGTACATAGGGTCCAAACCTCCTCTCGCAAGAAATTCTTGTTCACATCTGAAGAGTGAGGTTGTGGCAAAGGTTGCACTTTCCTGCACCAACCGGATCGTGCATATTTTTTCTTGAAGACCATATTTTGTGATTCTTTTTATGGCACTTGAAGCAGGTATCTCCTATAGGGTCAGGATATAGAAATTTCGACTTGCCTCTATATTTTCTATTTTTAACTCCAGTTTTTCCGTTATGGCAAGGAAGACAAACAAAATTAACGGTGGGAGCATGGGCGAATTTTTTATAGAGTAGAGACTGGTGGCAGTCAAAGCATGTAGACTCTGAAACATCAATAAAAGCCACACCCTCCTCTTCGTTTATACTCATATCATGGCACATATCGCACTTCTGCTCCATTTTTTTACTATGAAAGAACTTCAATTCATACCCTGGAGGCGCAACCTTATAATATTTCGACAAAAATGCCTTTCTGAAAATCTTAACTCTATCCGTCGCTACCCTCTTCCCATTCTTATAGGCTTCGGCCCTTATTGAGTGTTCGCCAAAAGAGAACTTGAAAAGATAGTGATAAGCATCTCTATCCTCCTCCATTCTGATTATGGCTCTTTCGTTTTCGCTGCTGAAAAGCTTAACCATGTCGACAGACTCAGGGTCGACTTCGAAAGTTACGGAGATATACTCCTCAGTATAGATGCCTTTGTCGAAAGGCTGCACAATAGAGAGACTCTTTCTTTCGACTTTTAACGGCTCTTTCTCGTCACTATTGTCTGCACTTAAAACGACAATAGAAGATGCCCACAAAAGAGGTAGTAACATCAAAAAATTCACTACGACTCTTTTTGGCATCCTTGTCTCCTATTTTTTGAATACGTCTTGACTATACTTATTTTTTTGTTCTATTCTATCATATTCATACTTCTTATGGCACGCAGGCTGACATGAACCGCCACTCTTTGAATCTACGTATCGTATCGGGAACTTGATGCCTCCAAACTCCGTATACCTTCGAAGAAGGTGAGGATACTTAGATGCGTGCTCATCATGGCATACCCTGCAAGCTCTTCCTTTTTTGTTATTTCAATGCAAGAAATGCAAATTCACCTCACCGTCACGGAACTTAGTAATTTTGTCATCACTAGTCAACTTCTCTGTAATCTTTTTGACTTCATGACACTTGAAGCAGATAAAGTCTTTCTTAACTTTTGCAATATCTGCATAAAAGTCAGTTGTATACGACTTTCTAAGAATACTAAAGTGGTTTGAACCGTGAGGATTGTGACATGCCGCACACCCACCCTCTTTTTTAACATCCTTTATAGGCTTGTGCCAATTTGGGTTTTCTTTTAGATGCTTGGCCATGTTCATAAGCTCGTAACCGTCTTCATCAGATTTCACAACCTTATTGTGACATGTCAGACACATTTTAACTTGCTGTTTTCTCAAGATGCCCTTATGGTTGGTTGAGTGAGGATCATGACACTCAAGACACTTATTTTTAGAATCATTTACAGCCCCGTGCTTATATTTAACACTCTCAATCCACTTCTTCATATCAACATGCTTCTCAAGCTTTGAGTGGCAATCGAGACAGAGATTCATCTTGCCGTCATCTTTTAGAAGTCGTTTATACTTGGCACTGTGAGGCTCATGGCACTCTACGCAGCTCTTTTCAGCCGGCTTGTGCTTGAAAACACCGCTCATATTTACTATCTTTTTTATCCTCTTCTTATTGTCGGGCTTATGACATTTAAGACAAAGATCGTTGACCGAGTCTGCCTTTAGAAGATTATCGGCATTCGACTGATGAGGATCGTGACAATCTAAACACCTTCCCTGTTTAACAGGCTTATGGTTAAACTTATTGCTATACCGCACTTTGTGGCACCTGTAGCAAAGATCGGTTATCTTCTTCTCTATAAGCTTGCCCGGTTTTGAGCTTGCCGAAATGTGGCACAGCTCACATGCTCCCATTTTGAACGGTTCATGCAGCACTTTTTTCAGAGGCTTGAACTTTTGAGGCAAATCTTCAAGTTTTACAATTTTAGCAACTCTCGCTTTTGCTTTTGTGTGCTTTAGCTTTACCTCCTCTTCAAGTTTCTGTTCTGTAATCTTTAGAGCCTCTTTGGTCTTCTGCTCAATCTCAAAAAGTTTCTCTTTTTTCTTTACGGTTATCCCTTTGCCTATCTCTTCAGAAATTTTAGTAACATTTATCTCTTTGAGCTCCTCTTCCGAAATCTCGGCATGGGTTGGAAAGTACTCGTGCGGCCCTTCAAGGACTCCATGTATAATACTTTTTGTAATCTTCTCAATACGCTCGATCTTTTTCATAACATCGACCGTCGTTACAATATAGAGCCCCACTCCAGCAACGACAAGAAAGACCGTCAAAAAAACGATATCTTTTAATTTCATCCCCATACCTTTTTCAATTTATTGGCCAAACCGCTCGCTCAATACTCAAATTTTCCCACAGGGCACTCTGTGGCGCTGCTCTTCTTTCTAATAAGGTGCTCTTTGGGAGCATGATGCGGGTTATGGCACTTGTTGCAGTTTATATTTCTATCTGGCTTCTCTTCTGGAATATGACACTTATAGCAAAGATCTTGGACAGTATGTGTCAAAATAGCTGCCGGTTTAGATCTTTTAGGAGCATGGCATACTTGGCAAGCACCCATAATAAAAGGAGGGTGTGTATATTTCTGCAGTGGTCTAAATTCCTGAGGAAGCTCATCTATGTCAACTCTATTGGTGCTTCCGGTATGAGTCTTTATATAATCTACACTAACTTCATGCCCCATATAGATATGATGAGTTCCTTCAGCGATATTGTGTATTATATTTTTATTTACTTTGACAAGTTTTGAAAAATTGACCTGACTGAAGGCCAAAACCAGAATCCCCAAAACTACAACCGCTCCGCCTATAAGAGCCATCTGTCTTTTATTCTGTTGCATCAGGCCCTCCTACTCGTGGTGTCCCGCAGAAGCTTCAGCTTCCGTCTCTTCAGCAGTAGCTTCATCCTCTTCGCTCTCCGGCTCTACCTGAGCTGCAGCGTAGTTGGGCTTTTCTCGCTTATAGTTGTAGAATGCTTCGTCATAAACAGTCCCTATCTTTTTAAGCTCTTTTCCAAGCTCATAATGCCCTACATACTTATGGCAATCAACACACATTGCAGGCACTTTCTGGTGCTCTACCTCTACTTTTAGTTTCCCAGAGAAGTACGCCTTATGTGCCAAATAGGCTTTTTTATTTGGCTTTGTTGCATTTAGTAAGTTTTCATGGCAGTGAAGGCAACTGCTGTCATACAAAAACTCCCTACGCTCCTCTCTTTTTTCTTCCCAATCAATTCTATAGGTATCCATTGTGATTTCGGCTACAACATCATGAATTCCTGTTCTTACTTTCTGTACCAGGTATCCAAGGGTTGATTCGTGCGGCAAATGGCAATCTACACATTTTGCGACAAATCCGGTCTTTCCGTAACCTCCGTGTACACTATTTAAGTATGCGTTTGCCATAGGCTGCATTGAATGACAGGAACTGCAGAAGTTTACCGCCGACGTCTCTTTTACGGCTATCGTCGTTATAAATGCTATCAGCAGTCCCACCAGCGTAAAGGCTACCGCTACTATGGCTATCGTCTTCTTGTTAGATTTAGGGCCATTCATATTTGAACCATTCTGTTCTGAACTCACACCTCTCTCCTCTTTCTATGAATTTTTGTTGCCGGTTCAGGGAAATTCAGAAACTCTTTCCCGATCGAGTTCCTGCGATCTTTAATTCCCCTCAGTTTGAAGAAATCTGAAATTATAATTTAATGTCATAATTAGCAGACTTCATTCAAGATTGGATTTGATTATAGAGGGTGTTTTATTAAAATGAAATTAAAATCTAATCTATTCACTTTATTTTTTTCTTATTTATTGCTATAGATAAGTATATTAAATATTATTTCTTGACTTAATCAAGATTTTATATATTATAAAGAGTAATGTAAAAATAGTGTAAAAAATAGTGGCCTATTTTAGAAGTGAGTGTTTTGAAAATATTATAGATATTGAAACAATAATTTAAATTGTAAAACAAATATCTTACTTAACTGAATACTCCTAACTCTTGATATTCTTTAAAAAGATTTAATATAAAGAGATAAACGACCTTTTCAAGAGCTGATGTTAACGAAAATGTTATACTTTGACGATATATACAGTAAAATAAAACTATTAAGGAATAGCATCCATGAAAAAGATTGTTTTTTCATCTCTGCTTCTTGCCTCAGCGATATGGGCTTCGGAAGGAGAAGAGATTTTCAATAAAATATGTTACGTCTGTCACGGTGATCATGCACAGAAAAGCTCTCTAGGGGTAAGCAAAGTGATCGCAGGATGGAAAGCGGAAAAGATTGTTGAAAAGCTAAAAGCCTACAAATCAGGAAACCTGAACCAGTACGGTTTTGGCAACATGATGAGAAACAGGGCGACCAAGCTAACAGATGAGCAGATGGAAGCCGTAGCCAAATATATCGAATCTCTCGGAAAACCTGAAAAAAAATAGCCTCCTTAAATACATTAACACTCCTTGACACCGAGGAGTGCTCTCTTTTGATATAATACTCCTGAATATCTGCACGACAGTCCAAATTTAGTTGCCGCTAAAAAAGTTGCATTTATGTGCTGGTATTCACCAAATCGAAGGAGGGTTTGAGTATGAAAAAGCTGCTGATTGGTGCAATTTTTCTGGCATCTGTACTATATGCGGAAAAAGCTGACGTAATAGAGGCAAAAGTAAAAAAGAGCTATGGCGGAAGCTACATAGCTTATGTGAAGATACGCCACCACGACTCGAGCGATCTTTCCGATTTTATGAGCGAATGGGAGATTCTTGATCAAAACGGTACCGTTATAACAAGACGCTTGGAAGTGAGACCCAAGCCCGGTAAAGAGATCATAGATACCGATCTTATAGGCTTCAAAATTCCTAAGGGGACAACAAAGCTGATATTCAGAGCTAAATGTTCTAAAGATGGGTTTGGCGGTAAAGAGTTTGTTATAGACTTTTCAGACCAAGAGAACAACAGCTCCAATAAAGAGTATTGAACTCCTTGAAAATCATAGACCGAGAGAACTCTTTGAGATTTGGTCGATAGTCGATGTTCTATGATTAATCGATAATTTGACATAAGTTTAATCTAACTTAAATTCAGTCAGTATAGTTCGAAATATGGTTGAGAAGATTACTTTAAATAATATCTAAAGATAATGTGACTACACTACACCCGTAAAAATAACAAAAAGAAGGAGAGTTGATGAAAAAAGTCTATATGAGTGCGGTTCTGGCCGCTCTGCTTTTTACCGCATGCGGCGATAAACAAGAAGATAAAGTACAAAAACCGACTGTGATGGAGAAAAAAAGCGCCGAAAGCTCCGAAGCGGTTAAACCTATGCCCGGTGAAGAGCTTTACGGTGTGCCGGCCGAAGAGGCTATGAACGAGAAACCGAACGACTCTATTCACAATGCCCAGCAGCAGCCGGGCGTAAAAACAGGTGTGGTTGTGGAGACAATGGATGCGGGTGTCTACACATATGCTAAGGTAAAAGATGAGAACGGAGAGTATTGGATAGCAGGCCCTAAAACCGAAGTGAAGGTAGGAGAGAAGATATCTTTCGCACCTCAAATGTGGATGGAGAATTTCCCAAGCAAAACTCTTAACAGAACTTTCGACAAAATCCTTTTCG
>JAKIUX010000039.1 GCA_021647345.1 Hydrogenimonas sp. | reverse complement strand
TTGGACTTGCCGTCTTTGTCGAGAAATGTAGCTCCGAGAGGCTCCGAATATCTGGTGCCGAGCTGAAAAATGTGCCCTACCTCTATGCCTTTGGTATAGGCAAGCTCTCCTTGGCACTTCGGACACGGATCCTTCTCTTTGACCTGAACGATATCATCGAAGCCGATATCTTCTATAGAGCCAAGGTCGACTCCCACTATATGGTAATCTTTCTCATTTGCTCCGCATATCATATTGGATGCTTCGCAAAGCCCTTCATCAAATACCGCTTTTACGCCAAGCAGTGCTTTTTGGGCTATATAGTGTGGCGCTTTCTCATCTTTAATAGGGTTTCTTACTATCGAAACAGGCCCCATGTATCCCGGTGCAAGACCCGCTTTATCAAGCTCCTCTTCGGTTACATCTATAAGCTCGTTGGCTCCTACACTATTGGCCGCCTTTGTCTCCTGCAGGTCATCGCACCCTCTTAGGAAGAAGAGTACTATTTCGCTTTTTCCTTCATCAAAAAGTGCTCTTTTGGCCACACTCTTAACTAAATAGTAAGGATCTACATAAAAGAAATTAGATAGATCTTCAATAGATGTAACACCAGGAGTGTGGAACTTCATAAGGTCTGCTTCTGGCGGTTCAGGCACTTCTCTTCTCTCGGCACGCTTTGCTGCCTCTATATTGGCCGCATAGTCGCACTCATTGCATACAACTATAGTATCTTCTCCGCTGTCTGCCAGTACCATGAACTCTTTGCTGCCTTCGCCGCCTATGGCGCCGCTGTCGGCTTCGACTACCCTGAAGTCAAGACCCATTCGCGTGAAGATTTTTCTATATGTAGCCTCCATGCGCTCGAACTCTCTAACCATATCCTCGTAATCTGCATGAAAACTGTAGCCATCTTTCATGATGAACTCACGCCCTCGCATAAGACCAAACCTCGGTCTCGCTTCATCACGAAACTTCAGATTGATCTGGTAAAGATTTACCGGAAGCTGTTTATAGCTGTTTATGAACTGCGACGCAAGCTCTACCATCATCTCCTCATGGGTCGGCCCCAATACGAACTCATTCCCTTTTCTATCTTCAAATCTCAAAAGTTCCGCACCGTACTTTTCATATCTACCGCTCTTTTTCCATAGCTCTGCAGGGGTAACAAAACCGAGTTGCACCTCTTGGCATTCGGCTCTATCAAGCTCCTCTTTGACTATCTTTCTAACCTTCTCAAGAACTATTTTGCCGAGCGGCAAAAAGTCGTATATACCGCTTGATACTTGGTGTATAAACCCGCCTCTGACAAGATAGATGTGACTTGGCAAAACCGCGTCTTTAGGCGCCTCTTTTAGTGTAGGTATAAGGAGTTTTGAAAACCTCATCTTATATCATCCTTCATAACAAACTCACACTTATATTTATCTACCATCTTTACCTCTGTATCTGTCTTGAAAATATACTTCATAGCTTCTATTATGGTGTCTGCTCTGGGCTGTTCAGCCACGTCGCGAAGCTGCTTTGTCGGGGTATGGAGAAATTTATTGAAGGCGTTGTGGACCAACCTCTCCACATTCTTCTGTGTCTCAGGCGGTATGAACCCTTTTTTGACGGCTCTTTCGATCTCAGCCATAGCCGCCTTTCGAGCCTGTTCTCTAATATCTTTTATTAGAGGATCTATCATCAGGGTCTGAAGCCACTTGAAAAACTCTATAGTATAGCGGCCAACAATCTCATAGGCTTTGCGAGCCTGCTCTTTTCTCATCGATAGATTGGTATCGACAATCTCTTTAAGGTCATCTACCGCATAAATATTTATTGTTTCATCACTCATATCTTCTATATCTCTTGGCACCGCAAGGTCAAACCAATGCCTCTCGAACGTCGCAGGTTCAACCATCTCCTCTGTTATAATCGGATGAGGCGCGCCGGTTGCGCTAAATAGCAGTCTATATCTGTTTATATACTCGGCCAGAGTATGGAAAGGCTCTATATCTACATGGTCGCCCACTGCATCGGCGATCTTTTTGGCATTCTCCATAGAGCGGTTGAAGATAATGACGTTGCAGCCGTTGGCTACAAGGTGCTTAGCAACAATCTCGCTCATCTCCCCGGCTCCGACCACCAATCCTGTAAAACCACCCAGATTTCCGCCCATCACCTCTTTGGCTTGCGAAACGGCTGCACCTGCTACTGATACAGGGTTTTTTGATATTTCGGTAGTGTTGCGTACTTCGGCCGCACACTTGAAAGCGTAGTGTATTAGTCTTGAGATCTTCTGTGAGCAGTAACCGTTTTCGAAAGCGAATCTGAAAGCATCTTTCAACTGCCCCGCTATCTGTGTCTCTCCAACCACCAGACTGTCAAGAGATGATGCTACGGAAAATACATGATGCACCGCACCTTCATCTTCGTAAACATCGGCACGCCCCTCCAACTCCTCTATGGAGAGGCCGCTATGTTTGTGCAGAATCTCGAAGATCGCATGTAGTGCCGAGGAGGGAATGGAGGTACTAACAAGAAACTCGACACGGTTACAGGTAGAAAGAAGCATAGCTTCGTTTATACCCTCCGTTTTCAAAAGGGTTTCAAGAGCCTCTCTTTTAATCTCCTCATCTGGAAAGGCAAGCTTCTCTCTAACCTCTATGTCGGTGTTTTTATGCGAATAGCTGACTACTACATACTGCATCAAAAATTCCTCTCAATCATAGCTGTGACGATATCTGCAAGTGAATTCTCCCCTTCGCTCTCCATTAAAGAGACAGCTTCATCTCCAAGCTCTTTAGCGTATAGATAAGCTTTTCGCAAAGCGCCCGTCTCTTGCATTGCGGCTAATATCCATCCCTTTTCATCTTCACTCAACTTTTTAGCGTGCAGAGACTTCAAGCGAGCCTTGCCGCTCTCGTCAATAGCTTCGTAAAGATAGATATACGGAAGGGTGCACTTGCCCTCTTCGAAATCGTGCATTGCAGGCTTTCCAAGCTGTTCGCTTGATTGCGTAATATCGAGAATATCATCTATGATCTGAAAAGCTATACCCAAGTTTCTGCCGTATATAGCATAGATACGTGACTCTTTGCCTGCAAGCATAGCAGATGCGGCGGCGGTCGCCTCGATGAGAGCAGCTGTCTTTTGGTATATCATCTGCATATAGGCTTCTGAGTCCGTGTTGAATTTTTTCGAAAGCTCTACATCCATCATCTCCCCAATGCTTAGCTGAGTAACCGCCGATGCTACCTTGGCGGCCAAACCCCTCTCAAAAGCGACCAACTCTTCGAAACCTTTGGAGTAAAGAATATCGCCCATCATAACCGCCTGCTTGCTCCCCTCGGTAGCGTTCAAAGATGCTACCCCTCTTCTTGTATCGGCATCATCTATGACATCGTCATGCAGAAGACTCGCAGCATGTATCATCTCTATAATCGCCGCAAGTCGCAGCGCCTCCTCGCCGGTTCCGGCAATCTTCAAAACTAGTTTGGCACGAAGTCGTTTTCCGTTAGGAAGTTTGCAGAAAAGCTCTTCAACATACTGATTGGAGAGTTCAGAAACATAACTTTGCATCAGGCTCTCTACACGATCCAACATAACTCTACTTTTTCCCTTCCGCGTAAAAGATCTCGCTCATTCCGTAGTCCTTTATTCCGAGGTCAAGATACGCCTCTCTCTTTTTTTCGTCGAAAGCCTTAAACATTATGAGAGCATATGGCGTTTGAAGCTGAGATCTTGAGCTATCATCACTCTTTGGAAAGATCTCCACTTTAAACGAGTCGAGCCTATACTTTGCATAAAGCAGAGGCTGATAGCGGTAATTGTCATAGTTCACATGCATCACAAGAGCACCGTTCTTATAAAGAGTCCAGCAAAATTTAAGAGTATGGACCTTTTCGCCTTCATGAATCTCTACACTCTGCCACCTATCTTTTGTCAAGGTAAAGGCGACATAATGGTCCCATCCCTTTTTCTCTCCGTACAAAGAAGAGATAATGATAGTGACAAGAGCAGCCGCTACTACAGCTCTACTCATTTTGTGTAAGAATATTTGCCGTCAACTCCATATATTTGCTCGCCTTCGCATTTTCAAGCTCTTTGGATGGGAGGTAACACATTTTATTGAGCTCCTCTTCCATCTTCTCCTCTCCCATCTTCTCCTCCAACAGCTCTTCAAGAGCGCAAAGCCTTGTGATAACCTTGTCAAGCTCATTCTCTACAAGGTTTCTGTTAGCATGATATACGATATCGAAAAACTTCGCCTTTGGTGACCCGCCTGTGAAAATATCATCTTCGTCATCGAAAAACATCTTGCTCTTTCCTTTTACTTAATTGAATGTTATACCTGAAGCGCACACTTACTTGCACTTTACTCGTTAATCTATAACGATTTATTATCTACCGTCATATCTTACAAAAGGGCTATTATACCACATCTTCCTTTTTTGAGCTATTTTCTACCTCATCTATAGAGAAGAGTACACCAACATGGTACCCACCTGAAGTATCAAAAGATACTCAAACAGGTTGGTATAATTTATCCAAGATTTCCAAGTCTAAAAGGATAAAACCATGTTGGCGAATAATATTTTATCATACAGTGACTTTCTCAAAGACTCCAATGAACCTATAAGGATCAGGTTGGCGATGGTAAAGCGGTACAGAGAGGTCGGCAATATCTCTTTGGTGGCCAAAGAGTTTAAAACCACACGTAAGACCGTACGCAAATGGATAGAACGTTTTAGCGGGGCTATGTCATCGCTGAGTAACCTTTCACGTGCCCCCAAGAACCCTTATCGTTATATTGAAGAACGAACAGAAATGCTACTGGTGAAGTTTCGACGAGACCGTCCCTCATTAGGGTATGACTATATCCATCACTATCTGCTTGAGCATGGCTGCAAAGAGATTCCTTCCAAGAGTACCGTATATGCGATATGGCGAAAATACGCTTTATTGCCCAAGCGATATAAAAAATATGAAAAGAAAAAAGAGCTTAGAGCCATTAAGTCTAGATACAAACCCTTCGAGAAGATACAGATAGACGTCAAAGAGCTTAGAGATATCCCCAATATCCTTGAACAATCGCTTGCACTGGGGCTTAAAAAGCAAAAGAAATCGCTAAACAGATACGGACTGCCGATGTATCAATATACTGCAAGGGATGTCAAAACAGGAGCATTGTTCGTTGCGCTAGCCTACACCCATACACGGCACACCGCCGCTATCTTTGCTGATAGGGTACTAACGCATCTTGGCAATTACGGTATTACTCCAAATATCATTCAAACCGATAACGGTACGGAGTTTGTCAATACAAGGGATGCGTTGGATCGTACGCTCTTTATGGACATAGCAGAAAGAAACGGCATCACAAAACATCTACGAATTCCGCCCGGAGCCAAGACCTGGCAGAGTGATGTAGAGACATCTCACAAGATTATCGAGTATGAGTTTTACGATATTGTAAAAGTTATCAGTGATACAAACCTGGCTCATAAACTCAGAGCCTATCAATGGGGCTTTAATGTAATGAGAAAGAACAGCTATAAGGGAAACAAAACACCCTATGAAATCATCAAAGAGGAAGATGAAATGAAATATGCTACACTCTCAAAAACCATCTTGGACTTTCCTACCTGCATCTTGGATGAAAAGTTTCACTCTTTCATTCGGGGTGGATACCATGTTGCTTTACCGACCACTAAATTTCAAACTATTCACTTAATTTTAATTTTTCATATGGTTCAATTAGTTAACTAATAACGAACTACCAATATCTACCTCTTTTTTGCACTGTCTGAAAGAAGAACGCCTATCCACTTCGTAGACTCCGATGTCTCAAGAGCGAACTTGACTATCATCGTAAGGGGTACGGCCAGAAGCATACCGACTTTGCCGAAGACCCACCCCCAAAAGACAAGTGAAAGAAAGACTACAAGTTCAGATAGTTCAAGTCCCTTGCCCATAAGTTTAGGCTCAAGAAGATTTCCTATAGCGGTATTGATGATAAGAAACCACCCGGCTACCCATAAAGCATCTACAAAACCGTGTGTGGCAAGCGCTATAAGTACCGGCGGTACAGCGGCTATAATGGAGCCTATGACAGGTATGAAGTTTAGAACGAATCCGCCTAAGCCCCATAATAGAGGGTATGGAATATCAAACCAATATAGAACAGCCACTATCCATATGCCTGTTAAAGCACTTGTGAAGGCTTTAAGAGTGAAATATTGATTTAGTCTCTCGGTAAATGCGTCAAGCCTCTCGGCAAGTCCTGTAGAACCGTCACTCTCGATATACTTAATCTTTTCTTTTATATGGAAAGACTCTATAAGCATAAATAGAACCGTAAAGAAGATAAGAAAAGAGTTAGAAAGCAGTGTAGTGCTGTTTTTGAGCAGCGATAGTGTAAATGCAAAGACCTTTTGAGGCTGAAGAAACTCAAAGACCGCCTCTTTATCAACGGTAATACCCCACTCTTGAAGCTGTACAATCCACTTTTGAAGATTTTCAATCATTGCATGCTGCCAAGTTTCAGACTTTGCGAAAAGGTCAGCTATATGGGTGCTTACCAATCCTGTCAACGAGATAAATAGAGCAAGCATAAATATGATTACAATCAAAAAGGCCAGCGGTTTAGGAACACCTTTTCTGATAAGCCACTGAAGCGGTGGCGAAAGCAGAAGCGCTATAAAAACAGAGAGCATAAAAGGAACTATTAGCGGAGCCGCAGCCTTCAAACCGGCTACGATTACGACAAGAGCAGCTAAAGTGACGATAGTTCCATAAATAGATGCAGAACTCTTTTGCATTGCTCCCCTTGGCAGAAGCGGATACCGCCAAAAGGCGGAACCGCTTAAAATTTAGTTGAATATGGAGATCAAAACCCCAGCCGCTACAGCCGAACCTATAACTCCTGCAACATTGGGGCCCATAGCGTGCATCAAGAGTATATTACCCGGTTTCTCATCCATACCTACCTTATTTACCACCCTAGCAGCCATCGGAACGGCTGATACGCCTGCCGCACCTATTAGCGGGTTGATAGGTTCAGAAGAGAATTTGTTCATAATCTTAGCCATCAATACACCGGCTGCTGTTCCCGCTGCAAAAGCGACAAGGCCAAGTATCAAAATACCGAGCGTATCTCCCACGAGAAACTTCTCAGCAGCAAGTTTTGAACCGACGCCGAGTCCCAGAAGAATGGTTACTATATTTATAAGAGCATTTTGCATAGTATCGCTGAGCCTATCTACAACACCAGACTCTTTCGCAAAGTTACCGAAAGTGAACGCTCCGATAAGGGGAGTAG
>JAKIUX010000038.1 GCA_021647345.1 Hydrogenimonas sp. | reverse complement strand
AGGCATCTCTCTTCCATTATCTTCGGGGCTTCTAAACCTAGCCCAATTCTCGTTGGAGATCATATGCGTATATACTATATCTTTGAACGGTTTATCTTCGCCTATCAGGGACTTGAGCCTATTATAATTGCTCGATATAAGCTCAGGGAATGGGTTGACACTCTCAACCTCCCATGCGGGAGAAAATAGAATCGTCTGCCCAAGAAGATAAGCCATCCATTCGTCATAATACTCTTTGCTAAGCTTCGTATAGTAAAGAGTCGAGATTATATTCGAATAGATACTCCTGAATTTCTCAATCAAAGGGTCGCCAAACCTTCTACCATCTTGAATCTGATAGTTATCAGGTAGAACTTTGTCAAGATCTGGCTGATCACTATCTGACAAATATAGTCTCTGTCTGAAGTTTTCTATAAACTTGCCTGTTGATATCTCATCTTTTATGAAAGATAGATCTCTTCCTTTAAATAGAGTAGTATATAGCTTGTTCGCCACATAGATTCTCTCCTCTTCGCTTAATGCGTTGAAGCTCTCGTCATCAAGCATCTGCAAAGATGTAGTAGCTGGGGCTACGGATACTGCCGTCGGACTATCTTGACTTAAAGATGAGACGCTCTCAGTAGAACCCGTGCCGCAGCCGGTCATAAAAATAAGAGGTAAAAAAGCGATCACTAAAGCCAAAATCAGACTATTCAATTTTTTCATAGAAAGAGCCTCCATGGAATTTCTAAATATCATATTGTACATCATGTAAAACAGCATCGGTATACCTATTAATTTCTATTAAACACAAGGAACAAAACCAATATCGAAAAAGCCAAAATTTAAAAGCAAGGAGACGACTTTCGCACAAAAGAGGCATTACACGCAGTTTCAAAAGAAAGTAGATCAAAAGAAACTGAATGTGCAACCCGGCTATCTTCAAAAAGAAGACCCGTGGCTTTCCGTCCCTGCTTCGCAACAGGTTTGGCTTTTTACATTTCACTTATTATATCGGCTCTATACTAAAGTCGTAAAGTATTAAAATGTTAATCAGTATAAATAAAAAGGCCAAAATGTGCAATTTTGTATGTAAACTCTTTTAAAGTGAAAAAGAGTTATACTTTTTTCAAAAAAATTAAACAGAACACAACACTAAAAGGGGCGCGCATCCAATTATGAAAGCTATCGTTCTAGCCGGCGGAAGCGGCACGAGACTGTATCCTGCGACTCAAACTATCAGCAAGCAGCTGCTGCCTATCTATGACAAGCCTATGATCTACTACCCGTTGTCGGTCGTGATGCTTGCCGGCATAAAGGAGGTACTCATAATATCAACTCCTCAGGATCTTCCGCGCTTTAAAGAGCTGCTTGGTAACGGCAAGAGTCTTGGCATGAGATTTAGCTACGCCGTACAGCAAAATCCGGACGGTTTGGCTCAAGCTTTTATAATAGGAGAAGAGTTTATAGGAGAAGATAGTGTCTGCCTGATTTTAGGAGACAATATTTTCTACGGCCCCGGTTTGACGCCTCTTTTAGAGACTGCCGCGCAAAAAAGAGATGGGGCTACGATATTTGGCTATCAGGTTAAAGATCCTGAGCGTTTTGGAGTAGTTGAATTTGACGAAAACATGAAAGTTCTCTCGATAGAGGAGAAGCCTAAGCACCCAAAAAGCAACTTTGCCGTAACCGGTCTATACTTCTACGACAATGACGTTATAGAGATAGCCAAAAGTGTCAAGCCCTCAGAAAGAGGAGAACTTGAGATAACCTCCGTAAACCAGGAGTACTTAAAAAGAGGAAAGCTTGAGGTGAAGCTTTTAAGAAGAGGTTACGCCTGGCTCGATACCGGAACTCACGAGAGTATGGCCGAAGCAAGTAACTTCATAAGAACTATCGAGCACAGACAAGGCTACAAGGTTGCGTGCATTGAAGAGATCGCCCACTACAAAGGGTGGATTAGCAGCGAAGAGCTTGCAGAGCTTGCAAAACCATACCTAAAATCTGACTACGGCAGGTATATGCTTGAGATGGCCAGGGATCGCTAGTTATGAGTGAAAAAAATATCACATTGAAAAAATCTTTTTCATTTGCAGTAAGAATTGACAAGCTTTGCAGGTACCTAAATAAAGAGCATATTTTGCCAAAACAACTGTTGCGAAGCGGTACATCCATAGGTGCCAATATAAATAAGGTATCGGCGGCACAGAGTAAAAAAGATTTTATTGCCGAAATGTCCATAGCGCACAAAGAGGCGAGAGAGACACAATACTGGACTAATCTACTCGCTGCTACAGGCTACCTGAACTCTAACGAAAAACATACGGCATCTTTGATTGACGAAAACAAAGAGTTGATAGGCCTGCTCTCATCAATAATTAAAACTTCCCAGGAGAGTTTATCTAATGCAGCAAACTGACAACTCATCACTCAACATTTTAATAACCGGCGGCGCAGGTTTCATAGGGAGCAACTTCATCCCCTACTTTCTTGAAAAGCATCCAAACTATAGAGTTATAAATCTTGACCTTCTGACCTATGCAGGCAGTCTTGAAAATCTGCAAGAGGTTAAAGATCACCCAAGATATGAGCATATAAAGGGCGATATCTGCAACAGAGAGCTTGTTGAATATATCTTTCAAAAGTATGACATAACTGGCGTCATTCACTTTGCGGCAGAGAGCCATGTGGACAACTCCATAGAAGACCCCGGAGTATTCGTGCACACAAACGTAAACGGCACATTTACACTACTCGATGTAGCCTACAGATACTGGATGGAAGGACCCTTCAAATATCGCAAACGCCATAGAAAAAAAGAGGAAACTTTAAACTATCAAACATTGACCAAAGCGCTACCCCGTTTTCACCATATATCAACAGACGAAGTCTACGGAACACTAAGCAACGATCCAAACGAGCTCTTCACCGAGAAGACTCCATACGCCCCAAACTCTCCATATAGCGCCTCCAAAGCCGCAAGCGACATGATAGTTAGAA
This sequence comes from Hydrogenimonas sp., assembly GCA_021647345.1. Taxonomy (GTDB): domain Bacteria; phylum Campylobacterota; class Campylobacteria; order Campylobacterales; family Hydrogenimonadaceae; genus Hydrogenimonas. The sequence continues at coordinate 4,309 of JAKIUX010000038.1, read as the reverse complement.
GCTACCGCCATACCTACGGCATGAATACAATCATTACCAACTGCTCCAACAACTACGGCCCCAAGCAGCATGATGAAAAGCTAATTCCAACCATCATAAGAAACGCCATAAAGGGCAACTCTATTCCTATTTATGGCGACGGTAAAAACATAAGAGACTGGCTCTATGTGCTAGACCACTGCAAAGGCATAGACTTCGCATTCCATAAAGGAGAAGCCGGCGAAACCTATAACATAGGCGGAAGAAACGAAAAAGACAACCTCTATATTGCCCATACCATATGCGAAATACTTGACGAACTCTACCCCATAGAAGAGAATAAGTTTATCAAACATCAAACATCAAACATCAAACATTACAAAGATTTAATAGTCTTTGTAAAAGATCGTCCCGGCCACGACCGCCGCTACGCCATTGATGCTACCAAAATAGAGAATGAACTCGGATGGATGGCTGATGAAAATTTTCAAAGCGGTATAATTAAAACTATAAAGTGGTACCTGGAGAAATATAGTGCAAAATAGAAGACCTCACATATCGGTAGTCACACCTGTTTATGGCTGCGCAAGAGCTCTGCCGGAGCTCTATGAGAGGTTAGTTGAAACATTAAGTCAGATTACGAAAAACTTTGAAATTATCATGGTAAACGACCAAAGTCCTGACGAGGCGTGGAAAATCATTATTCAGCTTGCCGCCAAAGATCCAAGAGTTAAGGGCATAAACCTCTCAAGAAATTTTGGGCAACACAGGGCTATTACCGCGGGATTAGACTTTGCGGATGGCGAATGGGTTGTTGTCATGGATTGCGACCTTCAAGATCAGCCTGAAGAGATTATCAAACTCTACAATAAAGCACAGGAGGGGTACGATGTCGTTTTTGGCCGACGTGCCGAAAGAAAAGACTCCTTTTTAAAAAAGCTTTCTTCAAAGCTATTCTATACACTATTTAAATTCATCAGTGGAATGGAAGCAGACGGTTCAACTGCTAACTTCAGCATCATTTCACATAAAGTAGTAAACGCTTTTAGAAACATGAGAGAGCAAAACAGAGGATACGCACCCTTCATCTTTTGGCTAGGTTTCAAAAGAGCCAACATAGATATAGAACATGCACAGAGGCCGCACGGCAAAAGCTCATACTCACTTAGAAAATTGATTGCTCTGGCAGTAGACTCTATAGTGGCTCACTCAAATAAACCTTTAAGACTATCCATAGAGTTCGGCTTTTTGATGACATTTTTAAGTTTGGCATACGCGCTGTGGCTTGTAATAAGATATTTTGCCTTTGGGGTACCGGTAGCTGGCTGGACAAGTGTAATGGTTTCAATATATCTTATTGGCGGACTACTCTTTGCAAATATGGGCATACTTGGTCTTTATATCGGCAAGGTTTTCAACGAAACAAAAAATAGGCCTATATATGTAGTTTCGGAAACTACGTTTGAAAAAAAGAGCGAACAAGAGAGTGATGATGCCGGCAGCTAAAAGCATGAACAATATAGCTTCAAAAGGCAGATATACCGCTATTTTGGCTCTAAAAATCTTCGTTTCGGTATCGCTTCTTGCGTATCTTTTTACAAAACTGGACTTTTCATCCTTATCTAAATTAGATATCGACATAGCCTACTATACCATTCTGTCAGCTTTTGTTATGCTGATCGCTCTATGGCTCATGACTCTTAGGTGGAGGATCGTACTAAAGCTCATAGAGACAAAAAAATATCTTCTAAAGTCGCTTTACGGCTACTATCTGATCGGGTCGTTTTTCAATATTTTCATTCCCGGTGCCATAGGCGGAGACGCCATGAGACTCTACTATGTAAGCAAATACTACAATATCTCAAAAACCAAATCTTTACTTGCGGTTTTCATAGAGAGGGTAGCCGGACTTTTGGCACTAGGCATTATTTTAATGTTCTCTTTGCTTTTCAACAATACGGTAAGAGAAAGACTAGGCTATAACTTTTGGCTGATAACACTTACCTTAGCCACTATCGCTCTAGCTTTGATTGCAGCAAAATATTTCATTCAAAAAAAGATGGAGATTAGATATAAAGAGATTCTAGTCATTCTTCTGCTTTCAGGACTTGGGCAATTTGGCGACATAGTGATCGCCTATATATACTCACTATACTTCGGACTTGAAATAAGTCTGCTAAGCCTCATGACCATCATGCCCCTTGTATATGTTGCCACGGTTATTCCTATCTCTTTGGGTGGAGTAGGCGTTCGTGAGGGCGTGATGACCGCGGGTATGGCGCTTTACGGAGTAGATGTATCTGAAGCTGTAATGGTGTCGTTTTTGCTTTATATCACGAAAGTTCTGGTCGGCTTTGCCGGCTGGATCTTATATTTGAAGATAGGAAAGATGAATGATCAGAAAGCTTGATTGGGAGAGCAACTTTTTCAATATGGAGTGCGGCCAGTTCAATCCTCTTAATAGGTCCGAAGGAAAATATTCGGAAAAGCTATTTAATCAATTTGACTGGGTGCAGGGAAAGTGCCTTATTAGTGATGAATTGAGTAAGTCTATATTTGGTGAGTTCAAATTTGTATTTGAAGACACCAGAGTAATCTTTGAAAAAATTATAGAGAAAAAAGATATCTGCTTCTCATTACCCAATTTACAAATATGCAACTCCAAACCTGAAGAGATTCCTGAGCTTCAATCGATAGCTATTGAAGAACTTGTGAAGCATAGTCGATTACCGATTCTTGTAGGCAAGAAAGCTACAGGCAACTTTTACGCTAGATGGGTTGAAAAAGCTGTTTTTCAAGTTTTTGACGATATATGCTTTACGCTTTGTGAAAAAAATAGACCAATAGGCTTCATAACACTTAAGTATATAAACGCAAATGAAGCGAAAATAGGATTGATAGCTATAAAAAAAGATTTTCAAGGTAAACGTTTTGGCAACGCTTTGATTCAGTTTTCCGAAAACTTCCTTTATGACAATAAGTTCAAGAAGTTAAGTGTGATCACGGAAGGCAGAAATATCAATGCGCAGCAATTCTATATAAAATATGGATTCAATATAAAAGATATAGAGTGCTGGTACTACCGCAGAAACAGACAAGTTGAAAAGAAGAGAAATATATGATTCCGTTTAACAAACCGGCTATTACAGGTGAAGAAGAGAAGTATATTTTAGAGGCCTTACAAAACTTAAAACTTAGCGGTGACGGCCCTTTCACCCAAAGGTGTCAAAGGTGGTTCGAGGAGAGCCTACCCTGTGCTAAAGCCCTCATGACACCATCTTGCACACATGCGCTTGAGATGGCAGCCATTCTCATCGACATTCAGCCTGGTGACGAAGTGATCATGCCAAGCTACACCTTCGTCTCTACCGCAAACGCTTTCGTTTTAAGAGGTGCCAAAATAGTTTTTGTAGATATTCGCTCGGACACCATGAACATAGATGAAACACTTATAGAGGCAGCTATTACCAAAAAAACCAAAGCTATAGTTCCGGTACACTATGCGGGTGTAGGTTGCGAGATGGACACCATTATGGAGATAGCCGAACGTTACGGCCTCTTCGTCGTCGAAGATGCCGCCCAAGGAATGATGGCAAACTACAAAGGGAGGGCTCTAGGGACTATAGGCCACTTAGGAACCTTCAGTTTTCACGAAACCAAAAACTACACCAGCGGCGGCGAAGGCGGTCTTCTTATCGTCAATGATGAAAGGTTTTGCGAAAGAGCCGAAATCATACGTGAGAAAGGAACGAACCGAAGCCTGTTTTTCCGAGGCATGGTCGACAAATATAGCTGGGTTGACATAGGTAGCAGTTACCTTCCATCGGAGTTACAAGCTGCATACCTATGGGCACAGCTTGAAAATGCAGAAAAGGTCAACGAAAAACGGCTCGAAATTTGGCACCTCTACCACGAAAGGCTTGAATCTCTTGAAAAAGAGGGCTTCAAGACATATAGTGCTAAATTTGACGGCGGGAAAACTGGCCGACATATGGTTTCAATGATAAACCTTGAATCACAGGCGCTTGATGGTACATATGAGACTAGCATCATCATGAATTCAAGTTCTGCCAATAAGTCTTTGCAGTGTGCGTATGGAAATTTACGTTCGGCATGTTATAACAGTCTTTTCTTTGGAACTGTAGAAGACAGTTTTAAAGTTATCCACAAAGGAAAAACAGACTTTGATGTTGCCAACATTGTGGAATACATGTTGTCAGAACGACGTAACAAGTTGTCTCTAGCAAAGGAAATGCAAGCAATCGACGTTGCAGGTGCAAAAGACAAGCTAGCATTGGTTATGAAAAAGTTGCGCCCTGCTTATGAGTTC
>JAKIUX010000037.1 GCA_021647345.1 Hydrogenimonas sp. | reverse complement strand
GGAACCTCTGTCTCAACAAACATATCAAAAGTTACATCCATTAGCAGCTCCTCTTTTCATATCGTAGCGTCCCTAAGCCCACTAATTCTTCCCCTTATTGTAACATCTTTTAAGCTATAGGATGCCTGTGCTCTTTATCTCAAGCTGTAACTACAAACTTCATCATATCTGCCATTCGACAGCTGTAGCCCCACTCGTTATCGTACCACGCTATCACTTTAGCGGTCCGTTCACCTACGACCCGTGTAAGATCCGGAACGAATGTGCAGCTATACGTTGAGCCTATAAAGTCGCTTGAAACTCTCTTGTCGTTATCTATCTCAATCAGACCACAAAAGGCCTCTTTCGAAGCGTTGACGAAAGCTTCGTTTATACTCTCTACGCAGATATCTTTTTTAAGATTGACTGTAAGATCTACAACCGATACATCGGCAGTGGGTACACGCATGGCAAAACCGTTTAAATTCCCTTTTAGATGGGGCATCACAAGACCTATCGCCTTGGCGGCACCTGTAGATGTGGGTATCATATTCATAGCCGCGGCTCTTGCTCTTCTGAAATCTTTTTTATGTTTTACGTCGAGCAGATTCTGATCGTTTGTATAGGAGTGAACCGTAGTCATCAAACCGTTCTCGATTCCAAAAGCATCATCGAGAACTTTACAGACAGGCGCAAGAGCGTTCGTAGTACAGCTTGCGTTTGAAACTATCGCCTCGCCATTGTAGGAGTCTGTATTTATATTCATAACGAATGTAGGCGTATTATCTTTAGCAGGCGCGCTCAAAACCACCTTTTTCACGCTGCCTTTGATATGTTTACCGGCACTCTCGCTTGTTAAAAAGACACCTGTACATTCCGCAACGACCTCCGCACCGGTAGAGCCAAAATCGAGCTTGCTTATATCTCTTTCGCTGAACATCTTTACTCGTTTACCGCCTATCTCTATAGTCTCTTCGTCTATAACCTTGGCATCTATACCGCGATGCACTGTGTCATATTTAAGAAGATACTCGAGCATATCCGGTTTCGCGGTACTGTTTATGGCTACAAGCTCCATATCATCCCGCTCCATAACAATTTTTATGACACAAAGGCCTATTCGTCCCGTTCCGTTGACCGCAACTTTAACTCCCATAAACTCTCCTTGATTTTTGAACGGATTATAACCGATCCTCCCTTAAAAGCGCTTCTGTCTGCAGTGCGATATCCAACTCTTCGTCGGTTTGAATAACGAGTATCTTCACACTGCTCTCGTGGCTTGATACCACACTTCTTAAATTTCGGTTCCTCTCCTCATCAAGCACAAAACCAAGCCCCTCCAACCCTTCACAGCAGAGACTTCTGACAAGTGGGCTATTCTCTCCGATACCTGCGGTGAATACAAGAGCGTCGACTCTGCCGAGAATAGCGTTATAGGCGCCAATATACTTCTTAACTCTCCTTACGAAAATCTTTAGAGCCAAAATCGCCTTTTCATCCCCTTCTTGAGCCATTCTCTCAACCTCTCTCATATCGTTTCTGCCGCAAAGGCCCTTCAAACCGCTCTCGCTGTTGAGAATCTTGGCGGCATCGAGCCCCTTCTCTTGCAGAAAAAGAGGTATATGAGGGTCTAGATCGCCGCATCTTGTCCCCATAACAAGCCCCTCAAGAGGTGTAAAACCCATAGATGTATCTACACTTCTGCCTCCCTCTATCGCACATGCGCTCGCACCGTTTCCAAGATGAAGCGTTATGATATTCAGCTCTTTCAAAGGGGCTCCAAGCAGCTTTGCGGCCTCCTTTGCAACATATAGGTGAGATGTGCCGTGAAAACCGTATCTTCTTACTCCGAACTCTCTGTAAATCTCTATAGGAACAGCATACAAGAAGGCCTCTTCACTCAAGCTCTGATGAAAAGCCGTATCAAAAACCGCCACTTGAGCGACCCCGGGAGCGAGCTTTTTCATCGTCTCTATCCCCTCTATATTCGCCCGATTGTGCAGCGGCGCCAGAGAAACCAGCTCTTTAAGAGCCTCAAGCACGCTGCTATCAATAAGAGCGGCTCGGCTAAATCGCTCTCCTCCATGCACCACACGGTGTCCAACGCCGTCGAGATCGCCGAATCTTTTTACGATACCTGAAGAGAGTATCTCTCTTTCAGCGATCTTCAGAGCCTCCATATGATCTTTCACACCTTCAGGCTCCCCTATACGTTCCACAACTCCACCTGCCGCCTCCTCTCTATTTGAGAAAAGTCTATATTTCAAAGAGGAGCTGCCGGCATTGAGCACCAAGATTTTCATAATCGTGCCGCCTCTATCGCCGTTATCGCCACGGTGCTAACTATATCGTCGACACTGCACCCCCGGCTCAAGTCGTTTACAGGTTTTTTGAGCCCCTGCAATATAGGCCCTATAGCTACAGCACCGGTCGAGCGCTGCACAGCTTTGTATGTGTTGTTTCCGGTGTTTAGATCTGGAAATATAAAGACTGTAGCCCTCCCCGCCACTCTGCTGTGAGGCATCTTTCTCGCCGCAACTTCCGGGTCTATAGCCGCATCGTACTGCATAGGCCCTTCAAGAAGAAGGTCGGGTCTCATCTCTTTGGCTATCTGCGCCGCCTCCCTCACCTTCTCTACATCCTTGCCAACACCGCTCTCTCCAGTAGAGTATGAGAGCAGAGCAACAACCGGGTCGATATCGAAAGCTTTAGCAGTATCGGCCGAAGATATAGCTATCTGCGCAAGCTCCTTCGGAGTCGGGTCTGGAACTATCGCACAATCGCCGTAGACGAGCACTCTGGTCTCAAGACAGATGAAAAATATGCTCGAGACTATATCTATTCCAGGTTTTGTCTTTATTATCTGAAGTGCCGGGAGAACCGTTTCGCGTGTAGTATGTGTAGCTCCGCTTACCATACCGTCCGCGATTCCCTCGTAGACCATCATCGTCGCAAAATATGTAAAATTCTCCATCATTGAAGCGGCATCTTCGAGAGTGATACCCTTTTTGCGGCGCAGACGGTATAGTCTCTCTATAAAACGATCCATATAGCCGCTCGTTTTAGGGTCTACAAAATCGGCTTTCGCGAGATCGACTCCCAAAATTCCGGCACGATTTAGTATCTCTTCTCTTTTTCCAAGAAGAGTTATCTCCGCAATGCCTCTGCGCAAAACGGTCTCGGCAGCCTGCAGAATCCTCTCATCATTACTCTCCGGCAGGACTATCCGTCTCTTGTCTGAGGCTGCCGCAGCATAAATTCTGTGCAAAAACATAGCAGGGGTCACTATCTTTATATCACTCTTTTGTAAAGACTCTTCTATAAGCGAAGAGTCAACATAATTGGCGAAATGTCCCAAGGCAAGGTCAACCTTTCTATGATGTTCCGGCGAAAGTCCCGCTTCTACTTTATCTATTGCCATAGCGCTCTCCATCGTATCTTCAGAGCTATGCAAAAGAGCTATTCTGAAGTTGGCGTCGGAAGTTAGCAGCCTCTCGATCTCTGGAGAGATTTTCAAATCTCCTGTAACTACTACGGCGGATGCGGCGGCAAATGCCGGAGAGTGGTTGGCAGAGTAGATTGCGAGCAGAATATCGTCTCTATCCGCCGGTACCACTATAAGATCGCCCTCTTTTAGCCGTTTCAAAAAGTTTTCCGGGCGCATTGCAGCTATCAAAACTCCCTTTATGCTCCTTTGGAGCTCTTTTTCACTCTTTGTCATGAGAATTTCGAATCGGCCGCTCTTTAAAAGGTCGAGTACGGTGGGTCGGTCCAGCTCCGGCTCATAGGGGATAGGAAAGCATGGAACGCTCTCTTCCTCACCAATTCTAAAGATGCTGCACGAGAGGCTCTCTTCGACTCTGTTTATAAAAAAAGCGAGAGGCTCCACACCCTCCTCTCTCATCATGTTTCGCCATAAAATCGTCTCCTCCTGCGCATCTTTCAAGCTTCTGCCAAAAGCACTCACAACCCCGGCAACAGGCGAAGAGAGATTCTTCGCGATTTTTAGATTCAGATCAAAATCTACCGCCTCTTGCAGAGTCTCCCCTTCAAAACCTGCACAGAGAACAAAGTCGTACTCCTCTTTAAGAGACTCGTATCTATCTATGATCACTTCATAGAGCCTCTCCTCCTCATTTTTCAGCAAAAAGGCCTGAGCCTCTTTAAGCGTCACACCGCACGCCTCTGACTCTTTTTGCGAAAGATCAAAAAGTGAAATGATCGTCTCGATATCCTCATCTACCAAACAGTTTTTCACTATAGGCTTGAAAAACGCAACCCTTTTGTAGCTCCTCTTCAATATCTCCATCAGCCCCAAGGCGACAAAAAGTGTCCCCGAATGTCTCTCTTTGGAGAGTATGAATAGTGATCTATTTTTTTCATCTCTTTTCATCGACTCTCTTTCAAAATTTGCAGATAACCCTTTTAAAGAGCTTTTTTGTTTTCAAAAACTCTTTGAACTCTTTTCTGAACTCACTGCGCTTAAGCTCTTGAAGCCTCTTTAACTCCTCTCTTAAAATCTTTAGCGCCTCAATGGTGTTCTCGTCATGCAGCTCTTTGAGGCTGAAAAACTCTCTTAGATGCTCTCTTTGCACATCCAGGTCCTGGTGCGCTCCTAAAATAGATTGAATCGATTTTAGCCTGCCAAGCATCTGAACGTATGCTTCCCGATCGAAAACAGGATGGAAAAACTCCATCAGATATCTAAGCTTCTTAACCTCTATACGAAGCATATGGTAGTCGTGAGCAGGGGAAGAGGCATCTATCTTCGCACCGTTGCCGACAATCTTCCTGTAATATTTCATCATAGCTCTTTTAAGAGGTATTATAACCGGATCTTCCCCCTTCTCTCCCGCTCCTTCGGGATTCTCTCTCTTCGCGAAGTGCTCAAGCTTCTGCATCTCCTTTTGGAACTCTTCGCTTAAAAGAAACTCCTCTAACCTCTTTCGCTCAATCTTCTGACGAGACAGAAGATAGCTCTCTAAACTTTTTAAAGCCTCGTGCCTCTTTTTCGGCAACAACTCTTTATACTCATCTATTTGGGATAGATAGACATCTATATCTCTCAAACTCCCGCTCTTTCGCATCAACTCTTTGACCCTTTGCCTGTGGTAGTTAAGCCAAGTAGGTTCGAAAAGCTCTTTGCAAACCGAAAAGAGAGCTCTTATCTTTCTCAAAGCGACGCGAAGCTGGTGAAGCCTCTCTTGGTCTTGGGTGTGCGAAACAATCTCATCTTTATTGTATCTTACCGTTTCAAGCAAAGAGCATATGATGCTCTGAGATGCGTGCAAAGAGCTCTCGAAGGGTTTGAAACTCAGATCTACCGACGCCTTTGAAAAATCTTTTCGCTCTGCAAGATCTTTTAAGAGTTCGCTAAGAGGAGTTTTCAAGGCAGGTATCTTCATCTTTTTGGAGATATAGCCGTTGGAAAAAGTTGGATTCCCCGTAACCTCATCTACCAAAATCCTCTTGAAAATTTTCGGCAGTTCAAACTCTTTGGCCTCCTTTTCGCTTTTAAACTCCACTTCGAGGATATTGAGCCCTTTTAGAGGCTTTTTGAATGAGTCGAGCTCAAAAAGAAGCCCGCCGCTATAAAAGAGGTATCGCCTCTTTCTTACAACTCCTCCTCTATTTCGTTTCAAAGCAGCTTCATACTCTTTTTTACTTACCTCCTTTTCCGACTCGCTTCGCACCAAGCCGCTGCCGCTTTTTAGAGTTATAAAGTATCTATCGCCTCGCCTCCTGTAGCGCAGAACCTCCTCCTCTTGTGCTTTAAGGTAGAACTGTTCGATATCGACAGAGTCGAACTCGATGCCGCAACTCTTCAAAAAACGTTTCACGGAGCAGGGGTAAAGTAAAAATCGTCTCTCAATTTCAAAATGTTTCATAAAAATATTCTAACATGTATGTGATATAATATTGTAACAGCGATGCAGTAGCGAAAAGAGGCCAAAAGGAGGCAGCGATATAGAAAAGTTTCGCTTTTTTCATTCACACTTTCCCCATCTGGAAATCGAGCAGCTTATAGAACACTATGCCGTCTTCGGAGGGCTTGAAAAATATATCTCTTTAAGCTTCAGCGACTCGCTTTCTGAGTCGATAGAAACCAACATACTCAAACGATACAGCTTCTTTAGAGAGAAGATTCTTCCTCCGCCCCTGTATAACAAGAGAAATCTTAGAATGCTCAAAGCGGTAGCTGTTTCTGACGGAAAGATGATAAACGTTTTTAGAAGAGCATCTCTCGCAAGGGGTGAAGGGCACGCCTCATACGAAGAGCTCAGCCGCATAGGAGTACTCTACAAAGAGCACTCAAGAGAGACTCTGCCTGCTCTTATGTCAGGAGAGAGAAGAAAGAGAGATGAGCGAGGCTATACTGTACAGTCGAAGATAAAGTTCGTCCACCCCTTTCATCGCTTCTGGTATACATTTATCGAACCTCACGCCGAAGAGATAGAAAGGGGTGATTTCAACGCTTTTTTCGACCGTTTCGACTCATCTTTCGACCGTTTCGTAAGCTACACCTTCGAAGATCTATCAAACGCACTCATAAAGCGTACTTTCGAAAGGCTGGACCCAGTATCTGAAAAGGGGAACTACTGGGACAGACACAACGAGTTCGACCTTATGGCAAAAACAGAAAGGAACCTGATGATTGTAGGCGAATGCAAATGGAAAGGGCACAAAATATGCAAAAGCCAGGTCAGCAAACTGAAATCCAAATGTGAACGCTCAGGTCTGAAACCCGATATTCTTGCACTCTTTTCAAAAAGCGGTTTCAGCAAAGAGTTGAAGAGCTCCAACGATCCTAAAATTCTCTGTTTCGATCTTAACGATTTCGAAAAGCTGCTGGCATGAACGAATTCCAACTCCCCTCCTCCATGAAAGAGAGCGAAAAAGAGACACTGCTTGCTCAGCTCCAGAGTCTCATAGAGCAGACCTACAGTGTAGAAAAGGAGTATGTGGCCCTTACAAACTCCTACAACCAGCTTCAGAGCCTAATTAAACAGATTATAGAGGTGCTTCCTAACGCTTTGTGGGTACTCAACGAGGATGGATCGATTTTTCTGCACAACAGTGAAGCGCAGAAACTCGACGGTCTTTTAGAGTTGATAGATCTTCGCACCAAAGAGACCGAAGCAAACTTCAAAGATCGCTCATATCTGGTAAAGATCTCCGCAAAAGGTGAAAAGAGAATCGTAAGCGCAACAGATATAACCGAGCAGAAGAGAAAAGAGAGGCTAGCCTCTATGGGTCAGATGGCGGCACACTTGGCACACGAGATAAGAAACCCCATAGGTTCCATAGCTCTTTTGATCTCCTCTCT
>JAKIUX010000036.1 GCA_021647345.1 Hydrogenimonas sp. | reverse complement strand
CGATATGTGGGTATGGATCGGTATAGCGATGATCATAGCGGCCGGCCTCCTGCTCAAAAAGGGTTAGTGTCAATAGCGGTTTAGTTTGCCGGTAAGTTTGCCTATCGACTCTTGCAGGGCCGCTACAGCATGATACTTCGACTCTGAAATCTGTGCGGCTCTCTCCTGTAGTCTCATCTCTTTCTCAAGAGCCTTCTCCTCCTTGAGAATCAGCGCTTCATACTTTCTATATATTCTCTTATACTCCTTCTCCAAAGAGTTCAACTCTTTTACCAGGCGTCTATAGTCTCTTTCGTAAGTCTCCAGTTTGCCGGGAGTCTTGGCTTTTAAGATAAGTTTTTTTACTCTCGCTATCTTATTTACCTTCTTATGTATCTTTCGCTCTATTTTATGCATTTTGGATGCAAGCTCCAACACCTGCTCTTCCAGCTTCGCTACCTTGTCATGACTCTTTTCAATCGCTTTATCGATATCATCAATATCCTCTTGAGTCTCATCAAGTACCGAAAGAAGCTCCTCTATAGCCTTTTTTGTTCTCTTCAACTCTTTTTTCATAAAACCGCTCCTTGATCTTTATTTACTACACCTATATTGTAGCCTCTTTTTCCGCTCTTTACCGATACTTATGTATCATATCTCTTCGACCAATCTAATAGGCAAAAATAGCGGAGTTAACAATTGAGCTCTCTGAAAAAACTCTTTTGCGAACAACATCTGCAGCGTAATGGTCGGAATTTCATCGAAATTCCGGGACACCATAGCGAAGCCGTTTGAGCAGAAGAGTTTTTTCAGAGCATACAATTAATGAAAAAAGGTCTCAAAGCTCAACTCCATCCCAAAACTCATCATAACTCAAATTAGTCTGAGCATTATCGTCAAGCAGGCTCTTTTGAACCATCTCATCTTGGATGTTTGTAAAATATCTCTCCAGCGCCTCCTCGACTATCTTTTCAGGAGCTTTTTTCAAGATTTTGGAAAAGAGTTCTAAAGACTCGAACGTTTCACCGCTTACGGCCAACAACGCTTTCTCTTTATCTGACATCATAGGGTGATTATATCGTAAAGAGAGAAGGTCAAACAAATATTAATAAAATTTTATTTAAAGATACTTTTTAGCCAAATATACTACTATATCTACTATAACTAACAATATTTAAGGATACCTATGAAAAAGAATCTTGCCGCTTTTGCAGCCGCCGCTTTAATCATATCGGTATATATCTTTACCTACAAATACCAAGATATAGGAAGAACAGATTCTCCTAAAAGCTTTTCGGCAGAAGGCATTCAAGATAACCGTAATGAAAAGGTATGGGTTGAAGGAGAAGGGGAAGTGGTAAAAATTCTGCCCGATGATAACAAAGGAAGCCGCCATCAGCGTTTCATAATTAAACTCGAAAACGGAAAAACTCTTCTGATAGCCCACAATATCGATATTGCACCAAAAATTGAGAAACTAAAAATAGGAGATATCGTAGAGTTTAGCGGCGAATTCGTATGGAACGAGAAAGGGGGAATCATACACTGGACGCACCATGACCCCGACAAAGAGACTTACGGAGGATGGCTGCGGCACGAAGGTACTGTTTACAAATGAGAATTGAAATATCTAAAAAACTATAAACCGAGCGGATCATTGGCAAAGGAGATTTTGCGCCTAAACTCTCTCACTTTTTGCCCTCGCCTCTTCTCTTGTGCTTGAAACCTTGTCATACCCAAGCGCTCCGGCTATCTCATCCTCTTTAAGTACTATGCCCTCAGGCACTGCCTTGCTATGAAGCTGAATGGCCGTCTGCTTATAGTTTGGCTCGAAAGACTTGGGATCAAAAAGCGACTGCGTCAATCTGTTGACAAGCTGGGCGTTGAAGTGAAACGGTACAAAAACGGTACCCTCTCTAACCGCCTCGGTAACCTTTACAACTACATTGTCGACTCGCCCTCTTGCACTGCTTAGGCTTATGCGATCGCCGCTCTTTACCTTCAGCTTCTTTGCATCTTTTTGGCTTAGCTCAACCCAAGCTTCAGGGGCGAGATCTTCGAGTATTTTAATAGTTCCTGTTTTGGTTCTTGTATGAAACTGCTCAACCGTTCGGCCGGTATTTAGAACCATAGGAAAAGAGCTGCATACATCCTCTTGCAGCGGTTGCCACTCAGAAAATACGAACTTAGGTCTTTCCTCAACGTTTGGTGTAGGCATACCTTCATAGTAGAGCCTGGGGGTCCCCTCCGGGTGCTCATCGTTGCAGGGCCACTGAATGCCTCCAAGCTTCTCTATCTTCTCATAGCTCATGCCGCTGTAGTCACAAAGTCTGCCTCTGCTTACCCTCTTCCACTCCTCAAAAGCATCTTCAGGTCCACTCCAACCGTTAAAAAGAAGATCATATTTGCCTTCAAAATATCTGCTAAACTCCACCACTATCTCAAAGTCGCTTTTTGAGTTTTTGTAGTTAGGAACAGACTTTTTGGCCAGGTTGCAGCGCCTCTCGGAGTTGGTGTAGACTCCCGTTTTTTCGCTCCATGTGGCGGCACCGAAGAGTACATCGGCCTCTTTTGCCGTATCGCTCATAAAGCTATCCTGAACAACCAGAATATCAAGTTTTTTAAGTGCACTTCTTAACTGCTCCTGATTGGGAAAACTAACAAGAGGATTGGTCGCCACAACCCAGAGTGCTTTTATCTCGCCTCTCTCTATCGCCTCTATTATCTGAGGGTAGGCGTACCCTCTCTCTTTTGGAATCAGCTCTTCAGGAACTCCGACTATAGATGCGTACTCGGCTCTATCTTTTGCGCTTGCGAAGTTTCTATAGCCTGGAATTGAGCTTGTAAAACCGCACTCTCGCGTACCCATAGCGTTACACTGACCAGTAATACTCATAGGGGCACCTCCAGGCTTTCCTAGATTTCCGGTCATAAGAGCAAGATTGACTATGGCGCTAACGGTATCGGTTCCAAGCGCGCTCTGGTTCACACCCATTGTCCAAGCACTCATAGCCGCATCCGCTGCGGCGTAGAGTCTCGCGACTTCATAGAGAGTTTTAACATCAATACCTGTAATGTGCGCAACCTCCTGGGGAGGATATTTCTGAATCTCTTTGATAAACTCCCTATACCCGACGGTACGCTCCGAGATGAACCTCTCGTCCATCCACCCCTGTGCGTGAATGATGTAGCAAAGTCCGTTAATCAGAGCCAGATCGGTTCTCGGTTTTATAGGAAGGTAGATGTCCGCCATATTTGCCGTCTTTGAGTGGCGCGGATCTACCACTATAATGGTTGGTTTTTTGCCCCTTATTTTTCTATTTTTTGCAATATGGAGCTTTAAAATCGGATGGTTGTCGGCGATGTTGGCGCCAATTAGCATTATAACCTCTGCATGGCTGAAATCTTCGTAGCAACCGGGAGGGCCGTCGCTACCAAAACTCTGCTTATACCCCATAACCGCGCTCGCCATACAGAGTGTTGTGTTTCCGTCATAATTGTTTGTCTCAAGCCCAAGCTGCACAAACTTTCCAAGCGCATAAAACTCTTCGCTCAAGAGCTGCCCTGTGGAGATGACAGCAATACTCTTTTTGCCATATTCAGCCTGGATCTTCTTGAACTTACCGCTTACCTCTTTGAAAGCCTCATCCCAATCAACCTCAACAAACTTGCCATCTCTTTTTATCATAGCACCGGGAAGCCTTGTAGGAGCTCTTACCATCTCATGCTCGCTCAAACCTTTTGGACAAAGCGTTCCCATATTTACCGGATGGTCAGGATCACCCTTTACATATACCGGATCTTCGTTTTTTACGCCTATATAAAGGCCGCACCCTACACCGCAGTATCCGCATGTGCTTCTAACCCACTTTTCAGGCGCTTTCTCTTTGGCAACTTTACCGAAAAATGGGTCATCTACAAGCGCATACTTCTGCTCTTTTATATCCAGGCCCAGAAAATCTTTTATCTTTTTAAACATCTATCGATCCTTTCAATGCCTCTGGTTACCGGCGAAAAAGTTTCCGGCAAGTCCAAGGGGCACAACTGTTCTATAGAAGAGGTATCGCCCCGCAATCTCGCTAACAAATGCTCCAAGAAGGGCCGCCGCCAAAACTGCCGCAGAAGCCGCTGCCATACCTGCTGCCGCAAATACAACAGCTGCCAACGGCATGGCAATGCCAAATATGGCTAGACTTATAAGCCGAAACCTCTTCAACCCCGCAAAATACTCCTCAAGAAGCCTTTTGGTTCTGCTCAACTGATAGTAGAGCGGATCACTCTTATCAAGATATCTGTAATAAAGCATCTCTTCATAGATCAGGTGCATCTGATACAACCCGAGCATCAAAGTCGGAGCCATAAGCGCAAGCAGGCTCCTGGAGTCGGCAGTAAAGGCCAAAACGAGCGCTACAAGCAAAAAACCGAGATATCCCGTGCCGAAAAAGCGCAGTGTCGTTGAGACTCTGTTCCATGCCGGGCGCGCCTTTATGCGATATATCATCGACTGCGCATAGATTCCGTAGAGACCCAAAGCCGCTACCGGAATCTCGAACAGCAGCTTTAACCATCCGGGAGTATCGAATATATAAAGAGCGACCAATATAGTAACACCGGCGGCATACGCTCCCAAGGCCGCTGCCTCACGGCTTAGCCAAGAAGTTTTTAGATTTTTCATAGCGGTCATTGCAAGAGCCGGCCTTCCAAGGTGAAGAGCCGAAAGAGGCAATCCTACGGCTGCCGGAACCAAAACAGCAATAACCATCCATAAATTTGGCGCCGGAAGGTTTAGCCCCAATGCATAAAGAAGCTCTCCGAAAAAGAGCGCCACGAACCCTCCTACGCTCATCTGCGTTAATACGGTCATGAAAACGAGAGGAAGTTCAGGATGCGCAGGTTTTAAAATATGCTCGTCGGCCGGGCGAATCTCTTCGCCTTCAGGAAGTTTTGGCAGGGTATAGCGCGTGGTGGGCTTTGTTATATCTATGTCGGGCAGATGTGGTGCAACCCCCTCTTTAGCCATACCGTTTTTGATCCACTCATCTTTGTTTACTGCCTCGATCTCTATGGCGCCGGCGGGACAGGCTTGAACACAGGCCGGAGTCTGGCTCTTTTCAAGTTTGTCCACGCACATATGGCACTTTGTGACGATCCCTCTCTCTTTATGGAAAACAGGAACCTCGTAAGGGCAGTTCCATGTGCAGTACTGGCACCCTATGCAATCCTCGTCGACATGATAGACAACACCGTTGTCAAGCTTTATGTAGCTGTTGGTGGGGCACCCTTTAAGACACTCCGGCTCTATGCAGTGGTTGCAGCTCATTGAGTTGAAAAGCTGAAGAACGTCGGGAAAGCTTCCCGTCTCCATCTCCCCTACCCTGCGCCACTTTATATCGGCAGGGTTTCCGTTCTGCTCGTTACACGCAACTTCGCAGCAGTGGCATCCGACACATGCGGTCATATCGAAATGGAAGCGGTACTGCTCACCCTCTTTAAGCTCAGGGATATCGATAGAGTAGTTGCCGCACTGCATACCTGTCTGCGCTTTGTGATTTAAAAAGCTATCTATCGGGCTCTGCAACTCGCTCATTCAGATCCTTTGTTAGGATATCACTGAGCCAATTCTATCCAAGAAAAAAAGTGTTGTTTGTATAAAAAAAAGGCAAAATCAAATAATATACCCTACGCTTTCTTTACGAACTCACTTTTTAACTTCATAGCGCATATGCCAGAAATCTTACAGTCAATATTGCAACCACCATCGCAAAGGCAGATATCTTTTTACTTTAGCTCCTCCTTTATCGCAGAGGAGCCACCTTTTGCCTTTATATCTTTTATAGCAGTGACATCACCACCGCCTTTTCGGCATACGTCTATATATAGCGTCGCTATTTCTCTTCTTTTGAAATAGTAAAAACAGCAAGAAAATAGCCGGCTATTATCGAGACTATCGCAACTATTAACATTGGAACGCTCTTATCTATTATAAAGAGAGCGGCAACTGCAATCGCAATTAGCAAAAGAACAACTACCATATATTTCATCACGACTCCTTTTTATCTTCTAAAACACTCTCTCTCGTATCTATTTTAGATGGCTGATATATGCCTATAAGACCTTTAAGACCGATACTCATGATAATGTTATATATAAAGATAAAAAAAGCGGCCATAATCATAATGCCACATATTCCGGCCAATATCATATAAAAATCATACTCGCCGTTGGTATATACGGCCCTTCTAAGCATGCCATCCATGCCGGCCATTCCCATGAAAGCTCCCATGCCGATACTACCTATTAGATGAAGCCAGAAGTGCCAATTTGCCAATTTCTGACTATAGAGTTTAGCGCCGTTTGTCAAAATAGGAAATAGAACATATATTGCACTATAAAGAGTCATTGTAAGACCTACCAATATGGCAACATGAACATGCGTACCTATAATCCACTGGGTATTGTGCAAAATCCTGTTCATTCCAAGATCAGCCTGTATAATACCGGCAGGCACCGCCAGCATAAAGCCAAGAATCCCGGCAAGCAAAAATTTAAGCTCATTTGTCATTTTTAACGGTCTTGCTCTCCATAATGTAACAAGAGTAATGAAAACGGCAATACCTTGCGTAACTAGCTCAAACGCCGTCACCACTTCACCGGAAAGCACTTTGAGCATATTAGATTGCCCTTGATCCGACATTAGGTGATGCGACCATACGGTCCATGAGACTATCATTTCCGTAAAGAGTGCAGCCCTTGCAATATTTTGCATATATAGATCTTTGCCGGTGATCAGCATTGCTATAAGATACCATGTACCCGCGACAAAGATAAGCACAAGACCATCGGCTATAAGATCAAGACCCCACCAAAAGATATTTTTATACAGCAGAGCATCAACCCAAGTATCTTTCAACTCAGCCCCAAAAATGGTACCGACCATATAAATTAAAATCAGTACACCCGCCGAAGAGATTACGATTGCATTTAGCCCCATATCGATGGTTCCTCTAGAGATAGCGGCAATCGGAAGAGGAACAAGATGCTCCTTTTTTACTCGTCTAAAAAAGTTCAAGAGTCCTTCAAGACCAAGAGCAGAGCTAAGAAGCTTACCGGACGGCTGCTTTGTCCAGCCTTCAGGGGTATACAAAATCGTTTTAAAGACATTATACGTATATAAAAAAGTCCCTATCATAATAAAAACGACACCTATAATATAGACTATACCGCCAATAATAGAAAACTGCTCTGTATCTACCGGTAGCGGCCAATAGAGCGTATAAAGCGGAGCGTAACTAAAAAGAAATCAGGCTAGCAACATCACAAAAGTTCCTCCGGCAATACCCATACAGGAGAAATTTGCCATTTTTAAACTATAT
>JAKIUX010000035.1 GCA_021647345.1 Hydrogenimonas sp. | reverse complement strand
TCTGTCGCTCTTGGAAAACCGTGCGCCAGAGATAGAAATTCGTGGTATTTTCAAAGATACGTTCCACACTTACCGGTAGGCGGCGAGATAGTCTTTTTCAACAGAAGCTGGTACAACCGAGCCGGAGTTGAGAAAGTTATGGGTTTTTGCACCAAAAAGGAGCATAAGCTCTTTATTAGAGAGGTGGCCAGTTTCGAGCAGATGCTTACCCATTCTGAGATGATATTTTTCAAATACTATCTTGATATCTCCAAAAAGGAGCAAAAGCGCAGACTTGAAGAGAGAAAGAGAGACCCGCTCAAGCAGTGGAAGATTAGCCCGATAGATATGCAGGCGCAAAAGCTCTGGAAGGAGTACTCAAAAGCGCGAGATGAGATGTTTTCAAAAACATCTTTCGTTTTTGCTCCCTGGTATGTGGTCCATAGTGATGAGAAGAGGGTTTCTCGTATCAATGTGATGAAACACTTTCTATCTAATGTAGAGTATAAAGATAAGGAGGAGAAGTATCTTCTCTACGACAACGATGTTGTCTGCGAATATGACCCCATATGTTACGAAAAAGGCTTGATCGCACCATGAATCTCGAACCGGATCTAATCCACTTCATCGTTACCGTAGCTTTCAGCTTTCTTGTAGGGCTGGAGGTCAAGACCTATCGCATAGAGTATCACTCCGACTCTTCCAAATACTTTTTCGGCTCCGCCAGAACCTTGACATTCGTTGGAATACTCGGATTTTTATTTTATAAGATAGACCCCGCACATCTTGTTCCATATACCGCCGTTTTACTCTCACTCACTCTGCTTTTTGCCATATTCTACTGGGGGAAGATGCGCAGAAAGGGGCAGAGCATTCTGCTCTTTACCGTAATGCTCTGTGTCTATGCATTTGGTCCTTTAACTCAAATATATCCTCTCTGGATGCCGGCACTTCTTTTCGTTCTTATAGTCTTCATACTAAACGCCAGAAGAGCGATTCACAAATTTACGGCAGGAGTCAATACTTATGAGTTTGAAACTTTAGGCAAGATGGTACTTCTTTCTGCCGTCATACTTCCTCTGCTTCCAAAAGAGAATGTCATTGCATACATCCCTATAGCACCTTTTAAGATATGGCTTGCGGTCGTTGTCGTCTCTGCAGTATCTTATGGCGGTTACATAGCTCAGCGCTATATTTTCCCTTCAAGGGGATACTTTCTAATGGGTGTGCTTGGAGGTGTCTACTCATCTACAGCTACTACTGTTGTACTTGCAAGAAAAGCAGCAGAAATAGGGGGTTCGTATATGATAGATGCGGCCGTTGTAGCTGCGACGGGAGTGATGTATCTGCGCCTTGTAGCTATAGCGCTTCTTTTTAGCGTACCAGTTGCAAAGAGTATTGCATTGCCGTTTCTTCTTCTTTCTCTTGCCGCTTTTGTTGTTTCATCAATCTACTACTCTCTTGGAAAAAGGGGTGTGGTCGCTCCCTCTTCCAGCGATCAAAACCCGCTTGAGCTTGGAACGGCATTTATGTTTGCACTACTTTTTGTTGTCATGATTGTCGTAACGGACTTCGTTACATCCCATTACGGCGGAGTCGGACTTAGAATATTCGCATTCATTGCAGGATTTACCGACATTGACCCCTTCATACTCTCGCTCTTGACGGGATACTTTAACGTTAATGAGCAGACAGTGACGGCTTCAATCATTATAGCCGCAGGCAGCAACAACCTTCTAAAAGCAATTTATGCCATCTGGTTCGGCGGAGCGAAGCGTACCTACCGTTCGGCTATGGTGATAGCATTTTTGGGTTTCGTAACAATAGGATGGGGGGTATATTTTATTTAAACAAGATCATAAAAGAGAATAGATAATAAATCAGTTTCGAAAGGAGAGTTATGAAAGATAAAAGATTCAACAACAAAAAGAGGAGCCTTCTGCCGTGGGAGTACCCTAAGCTGCATAGCGAAGATCCAAAGGCTCTCGCTCTTGTAAAAAGATTAATGCAAAGCCCGACATATAGGCTTGCCGAAGAGGATCCGGACTTTATGGGATCTTACGAAGCAAGAGGCATAAGGCTTGAAGTAGACTACCTCAAAGCCGAGCTTGCTATGTCGAAGTTTGGCATAGAGCATACGATTGTAGTTTTCGGAAGTGCCAGGATCCGTGAGCACAAAACGGCTATGGCTAACCTGAAAGAGATACAAAAAATGGTAGAAAAAGAGCCTAAAAACAAGAAGCTTCTTAATGATCTATACAGTGCCGAAAGGATGGTAGAGAAGAGTATCTATTACGATGATGCCAGAATGCTTGGGCGATATATCGGAAAGAGCGGAAAGGGGCCTGAAGATTGCAGGGTTATTTTGATGACAGGAGGAGGTCCAGGTATAATGGAGGCTGCAAACCGCGGCTCTTTCGATGTTGGTGCCAAGTCTATAGGGCTAAATATTCAGCTTCCGCACGAGCAGTACCCAAACCCTTACATAACACCTGAGCTCTGCTTTCAGTTTCACTATTTTGCCATAAGAAAGCTCCACTTCTTTTTGCGTGCAAAAGCTTTGGTGGTATATCCGGGCGGTTTCGGAACGCTCGATGAGCTTTTTGAGATATTGACGCTGGTGCAGACTAGAAAGACATCTCCTATTCCTGTAGTTATGGTTGGAAGAAGCTACTGGAGAAAACTTATAGATTTTGACTTTTTGAAGGAAGAGGGTGTAATAGCCCCGGAAGATCTTGATACGTTCAAGATTGTAGATAATGCTGCCGATGCGTGGGATCACATAATCGAGTGGCACAAAGAGAAGAAAAGTCCACTATTTATGAAAGGAGAGAGCAGTGGAAGAGAGTAAAAATGTAACGGTAACAGGTCTTGATATTCCATTTTGGAATTTGGTCTGGTTCATGGTAAAACTGGCGCTGGCATCAATTCCGGCAATGTTGATAATATATTTTATCTTCATGTTCATAGCGATGCTCTTTGGAGGAATCTTTCACATGCTGATGCCGCCGCCTCCTATGTAGCAGTTTTACTTTACTGTTTTTGAAGTAGTTACTGTTTTAATATCTATATTTTTACACCATTTTTCATGCTCTTATGTAAAACTTATTGGTATTTATATCTGTAGGTTATAATCATACCGACATCTTTACCTAGTTTTGATCGCAAAATTTCGGTTACTTTCTCTTTTTCAAAATGGCTCAGCTCCCGTGGAACTATGATGGAAAATTTTGCATAGTCCCCCTCTGGCTCATGGGATATTCCTGTCAGTTTTATATCCACGGTAACATTACCTACATGGATTTTGCGAAGATCTGCCAATCGGCTATATATCTGCTCATCCGCAACAACAGTTCTGGTGGAGAGATAGAGCGGTATGGCTATGACCGCCGCCATAAGCAGCTTAAGCGCAAATGCTGCGGAGGCGTACTTGGTAGAGGCGTATCCAAGTATGTAAAACATCGCCCCGGATGCCACTAAGATGCCGACGATATTGGCTAAAAAGAGCAAGAAAGCTTCAGAAAAGATTGGCCATGAGCCCCAACCTATACCTATGCCGGCCACACAAAGCGGAGGCACAAGAGCAACTGCTATGGCGACTCCGGCAAGACTCTCTCCCACCTTTGAGTTGGCGTACCCGTATGCCGCGGCTATACCTGAGAGAATAGCTACCGCAAGATCGAGCAGGGTCGGATGGGTGCGCATCGACATCTGATCCGTCACATGTGCAAATGGGAGCCACCAAGCATATATGGCGGATGCGGCAAGAGCTATCGTCACAGATAGAAGTATTGTCTTGATACTTTGCTGCATCAAAGAGTCGTCGAAAAGTATGGGAGCCATGGAGAAGGCAACGATCGGAGCCATAAGAGGAGCTAATATCATGGCACCGATTATCGTAGGCGATGAGTTTTGAAAGAGGCCGGTGGTTGCCATTAGGACGCTTACTAGTAGCAGAAGCAGGTAGCTTACGCTCATCTTGGCTGAAGCGCGAAGTTTCTGAAAAAGTTCCGCAAATGCCTCTTCGGAGGCTATAGGCACAAGCGGAAGTGCTTTTTTTGTAAAAAATGATACTAAGTCACTCTCTTGAGGAAGATTTTGCACTCTTAAACCCTCTTTCTCCTCCCCTCCGGCACACCCTTTCCAGCCCGTAACTATTTTAGCATCACTCTCGACACTCTCGAAAACTATCTCTTTGGCTTCACTCTCTTTGCCGTCTATAGTAAAATGTATAGGTGCTCCGTTGCCGCTTTTGAAGATAAGTTTGTCGCTCTTTACAGTCCCTATGCCGGCCGGAAGCGACTCTGTGGGGTTTATCTTTCTCTTTGCGAGAAGAAAACGGAGCTTAGCCGCACCAATAACGCTTTGCGGGGCATATATGACAGAAGCTATGCGTCGGCACTGATTGTCTGATATTTTGAAGAAGTATTGACGCTTCATATGCATGACTGCCTCAGAGCCGACCTCAATGAGAAGCGAGGCTGTTGAGATCTCTTTCTCCTTTTCGGTAGATATTTTAAGAGGAAAGAGTCTCAAAGAGAGAAGGTCATTTTTCAAAAAGCTAAAAAGCGCTTTTACTCCGCGCTCTTTTACCCATTCGCTCTGCCCTGCCGAGACGCACCCTATAAAGAGCTTTTCATTGCAAAGAGTGACTCTATCGCACATGTGTGTCGTCTCATCGGCTGCCAGTTTTATAGCCTCTTTTACCTCAGTCGGTACCATATATGCTTCTTGGCAAAGTGGATTCTTTTCATATGGAACGATAACTATCTTCAAATCTTCCCGGTAGATATTTTCCAGCCACTGCGTAAACTCGTTATCGTCGGTCATAACGAAAATGGTAGAGCCCGGCACGAAACTCTTTTTGTTTTTTTTGAAAATAGAAGAGGTTGTCTTGATAGCCGTTGCCTCTTCTATGAGTGTGCTTATCTCTTCGATCCTGCTCTTCTCGATCTGGTGGTCATGCAGAAAGTAAGAGGTTGATCCCATGGCTACTCCTTTAAATCTAACGAGTTGTATTATACATCAACGAGTAAACGGCACCTTTTTTCTATTTTGCCACCATTTTGTAAGTTGGCTGACAATGAATTGAGAATCATTTATGTTAAAATAGATTTCAATCCAATAGCTTAGTTCCGCACAGGCCGTGTCGAGTCCGTTTGCGGCCGCCATCAGACCTTGGGTCAAGACGGCAGATCTGTCGCTCTGGCGGCAGCAACCGAAGGAGGGGACTATGGAAGAGCTGGAGTATGAGTTCTATGACAACACAACTGTAAAGGTCAAAAAGAGGAGGCCTAAAAAGAGAAGGAAGGAGGTCAAGCTTCTGCCGAGGTTGACTGTAGCGAAAAGATCTAAAAAGTCTCGCAAAATAGAGACTCAAATATAAAAGGGGTGCTGCAATGGGAACTTTAAAATCGGTTGACTCACTCTCTGCCGGGTTAGCGGAGGCATCTTCAAGAATGATCTATAAAACGGACCTTCCGGCAATGTGGAAGGTTCCGAACTTTGCCTACACCATTCTTGAGAGCTGTATGAAGGATAGTCAGAGCGGTACAAATAGTGCCAAGGCTTTGGCGAAAATCGCGTTTTTGATGCTGGATGATTTACAATCAGACATAAGATACATCATGAAGAGGGGCAGAAAAGAGTCTGCATCCTATCTTCCAGAGACTCTCCGACTTCTTGAGAGCTATGGACTCTTTTTAAGAAGAGCGATAAGAAAGAGGACGATATTGGAGCAGATGCTAAGAGGTATAGAGCAGTTCTATGCGGAAAACTCGATAGATGAACTTGAAGAGGCGATCTTTTTCGGCACAAAAGCTCTTGCGCATATCGATATTATGATATCCTTGCATGAAGAGGAGTTGAACTTCCACTACTCGTCGTTTGCAAAGAGCGACGAACTGCAAGGTGAAAAGGATGAAGATAGATAGCCCCTACTTTAAGAGCGCTCTTGAGATTTTGAAAAAGAGCTATCTCTTCGGAGCTCTTCGAGAGCAAGAGCTCGAAACTATTCTGAGTTTAGGAAGATATCTGAGCTGCGCAAAGGGAGAGACGATAGAAAACGATGAGGGAACGGAGTACCTAAATATCGTCATAGAAGGAGAGGTCAAGATATCTCATGAAATAGTTGAGGCAGCTCAAAGAGAGATATAGTTTGTAAATTAGAAATAAGAAATTGATTCTTTTGAATATTATTGATTGTGCGAAGATTTTTAGCAGAAGAGTTTTTTCAGAGCATACAATATCTACCATCTACTATCAGCTAACATTCAAATGGTAAACGGGCGGTAAACGATTTTTGGTGTAGAATAGTTTGCAGATACCTGATACTCAAAGGAGTCAATGATGGGCAGATATGTAAAATGGTTCAGAGAGCTCGGTATAGAGGATGTAGATGAAGTTGGGGGTAAAAATGCGTCGCTTGGCGAGATGTACCGAAACCTTACAAGCGAAGGTGTGCGTGTTCCTAACGGGTATGCAGTAACGGCCGATGCTTACAGACATCTGCTTGAAGCCAACGGTGTCGTGCCGAAACTTCATGAGCTTCTTGATGATCTAAACTACGATGATGTAGAGGAGCTTCAAAAGAGAGGGGCTGAGTGCAGAAAGATTATTCAGCAGTGTGAAATACCCGAAGATCTTAAAGATGAGATATTGAAAGGTTATAAAGAGCTAAAAAAGGAGTATGGCGAGACTCTCTCTCTTGCGGTACGCTCTTCGGCTACTGCCGAAGATTCGCCGGAGGCATCTTTCGCCGGGCAGAACGACACTTATCTCCACATCGCCGGCGAAGAGGCTCTGCTCGATGCCTACCTTCGTTGCCTCGCATCCAATTTTACCGACCGCTCACTGCACTACAAGCATGACCACGGCTTCGACTGGTCGAAGGTTTACCTCTCTGTCGTTGTCATGAAGATGGTTCGCTCCGACAAAGCTTCCAGCGGCGTTATGTTTAGCATAGATACCGAAACCGGTTTTAAAGATGTGGTATTCATAAATGCCGATTACGGCCTTGGGGAGAATGTAGTCCAAGGTACCGTAGAGCCGGACAGTTTCTATGTACACAAGCCGACTTTCGAAAAGGGCTACAGGGCTGTTTTGAAAAGAAGGCTTGGAAGAAAAGAGTTGAAAATGGTTTTCGCTTCTGAGCTCAATACCGGAAATATAGCGGTAGAGTACACGAAAAATGTCGAGACCTCCAAAGAGGAGCAAGAGAGGTTCTGCATAAGCGACGATGATGTAATGGTGCTGGCCGATTATGCAATAAAAGTAGAGAACCACTACTCCAAAAAGGCAGGCTACAGAAAGCCGATGGATATGGAGTGGGCGAAGGATGGTCTGGACGGCCGCCTATATATGGTTCAGGCGAGACCTGAAACGGTCGAGTCGCAGAAAAAGGGAAATATTTT
>JAKIUX010000034.1 GCA_021647345.1 Hydrogenimonas sp. | reverse complement strand
CGTCGACTCATGATGGTGAAAAGCTTTTCAAAAAGTACTGCTGGGGATGCCATCATCAGACGGCGGAAGCTTTTGGTCCCTCTTTCAAGACTATTGCGTCTAAAAGGAACAGAGGAGAGATCATAGCTCAAATCGTCGACACCAAAGGGACTTACAAGATGCTTGGATACAAGAGAAATTCTATGCCGCCATTCAGTGACCTGAAGCCGGAGGAGCTCGAAGCACTTGCAGACTATATTATGAAGTTTAAGGATAAAAGATGAGAGTTAGAGAAGTTTTAATAGCCGCTCTTCTTTTTGGAAGTACGATGCTTGTATCGGCTGAAAGACCGAAAGATCCGTCAGACATATTGCCTAAGTCGAAAGATAAAATTTTTGTTGTCGAGAGGGAGAACTCCGCACTTGCCGTCATAGAGAACAATATGTTCAAAGGAGAGATAAAGAATCTTCATAACTTCAACCATGCAGTCGTGAAGTTTAGGGACAATGACGGTTACGTCATAACCAGAGACGGATACGTAATAAAATTTGACCCTATAAAAGAGAAGAAGCTCAAGGAGTACAAAACATCCAAAAGTGCCATCGGTTTCATTATAGGCGACAACTATGTGGCTGTTGCGAATTACGACAACAAGACTGTAGAGATTCTCGATCGCGATCTGAACCCGATTCAAACCATCAAAACCGGCAGTAGGAATGTCGGTATAAAAGAGTATAAAGATTACCTCGTGTTTGCATGTATGGATAGTGACGAGATATGGGTTATGAAAGATGAGCATTTTGATGGGCCGAAACCGTGGTTCGTACTATATAGCAAGATAGAGAGTGCCGGTGAGGTGCCTTTCGATGCTATGATCGACAAAAACCTGTACGTTGTAGGTTTTTTCAATTCCAAAAGCGTCGGGGTTCTCGATCTTGATACTATGAAGTACAAAAGAGTCCCTTTAAGAATGGGTAAAAAAGAGAGGATACTCAAAGTACCCCATTTCGGCTTCTGGAGTATAAGCGGAAAATACTTTTTCATTCCTGCAGTCGGCAATAAAAAGGTTTTTGTTTTTGACCACGATTTTAACTATATAAGGTCAATAAATGTAGAAGGGAATCTGGTATTTACCGCTTTGAGCCCAGACAAAAAGTGGCTTGCCGTAACATTCAGCGGCAAGAAGTTTCCTGTTGTTCAGATAATTGATGCAAGAAAGCTTAAAGTGGTTAGAAGGTTGGAGTTTCCCGGAATGATTCTTCATGTAAGATGGTCGCCGAACCACCCATATCTATATTTTTCTGTAAATGACAAAGATATTGTGCAAGCTTATAAAACCGCAGATAAAGACCCGAAAAAGTGGTGGCTCAATCTTGAGTGGCAGATACCGAAGCCTTCCGGAATATTTATTTTTGAGAAGAGAGAAAATAACTGATGTTTCGTCTCTCAAACCTCATAAAGTCGGTTACTTCAGGCAAAAAAGAGAGAGTGCTCGACGGCAGCATAGTTATCTGGAATTTTACAAACCGATGCAATCTCTCTTGCCGCCACTGCTATAGCTACGCCGACCCAAACTCTGAAGATTTTCTTACTACAGAAACGATTATGCGGACGATTCCGGAACTTAAAAAGGCGGGCGTGAAGTTCGTTATCTTCTCTGGCGGCGAACCATTGATTAGAAGAGATATATTCGAAATTGCCGACGCTATGAGAGAGCAGGGGGTAATGACATACCTCTCTACCAACGGCCTATATCTAAATGAGAAAAATGTAGATAGAGTTATAGAGACATTTAACTACATTGGAATAAGCATAGACGGAATAGAGGAGATTCACGACAGATTCAGGGGACTCGAGGGGGCCTATAGAAAGAGTCTGGATGCTATAGAATTGATACAGAAGCATGGAGGAAATGCCGGTATCCGCTTTACGATAACCAAGGAGACGAAGGAGAGTTTCTACCACATATTTGAGCTTGCCGAAAATATAGGTGTTGATAAGATATATATCTCGCATCTTGTTTATAGCGGCAGAGGGCTTGATAATCTCAAGATCGATATAACCAAAGAGGAGAGGCGCGAGTTTGTGAAATTTATGATTACAAAAGCGTTCGACTATATAGAAGAGGGTAGAGAGATCGATATAGTCACCGGCAATATGGAGATGGATGCGATTCTTTTTTTGGAGGAGTTCGCTAAAAGGTATCCGCATTTAAAGGATGAGATGAAAAAGCGTCTTCTTAGCTGGGGCGGCAACAGCGCCGGAAGAAAACTCGGCAATATCGATTGGATGGGAAATGTTAAGCCCGATCCTTTTTTTCCAATCACAATAGGAAATATAACAGAACGCCTTTTTAGCGAGATTTGGAACGATAATAGTAGCGATCTGCTAAATAGGCTGCGGGAGCATCCAAGAAGTTTAGGCGGGATCTGCTCGGAGTGCGGTTTTATAGATATTTGCAACGGCGGTTCAAGAAGCAGGGCATTCGCTATACACGGCGACCTGTGGGCAGAGGATCCGTCATGCTATCTTAGTGAAACAGAAAGAAGAGGGGAGTGATATGGGTAAAGTCTATCTAACAGGCGCGGGCCCTGGAGATATTGATCTGCTTACAGTCAAAGCGCTTCGAGTTGTGCAGGAGGCGGATGTCATCATATATGATCGCCTGGCCAACCCTGATATTTTGAAAGAGGCTAAGCCAGACTGCGAGTTTGTTTATGTGGGAAAGCAGGATGGCCGACACACTTTGCCCCAAGATCAGATAAATGAGGTGATATATAAAAAGGCGATGGAATATGAGAGGGTGGTCCGGCTAAAGGGCGGCGACCCGCTTGTATTTGGCAGAGGAGGCGAGGAGGCGAAGTATCTGCGTGAAAGGGGTGTTGAGTTTGAGTTTATTCCCGGTGTCACTTCGGCGATTTCGGTTCCTGCATATGCTGGAATTCCGGTTACTCATAGAGGTGTTGCAGTCTCTTTCAAAGTTGTAACGGGGCATGAGGCACCAAATAAACAGCACTCTCAGGTAGATTGGGAGTCTATGAGGGCAGATGAGACGATTGTGTTTTTAATGGGTCTGCATAATTTGCACAATATTACCGCAAATCTGATTAGAGTTGGACGGCCTAAAGACACTCCATGTGCAGTTATAAGCAAGGGGACGACACCTGAGCAAAAGAGTGTCACCGGGACATTAGAAGATATTAATGAAAAGGTAAAAGAGGCGAATATTCAGACGCCGGCTCTTATTGTTGTTGGAAAGGTCGTGGAGCTTAAAAAAGATTTAGAGTGGGTGGAGGAGAGTTGGTAAAGCAGTTTAAATAAAATGTGCTGGTAGCGCATATGAAAACATCTATTTCTATATTTTTTATCTCTTTTATTGTTTTCGCGCTCTATTTTAAAATAGGAGTGATTGTGCCGGCAGGCGGGGAAGGAACCCCCTCCGTAGATAGTCATGAGCTTAGACAAAGAGCTCTGAGTCGGGGGCTCAAGCCGGTGCCTCTTTCTTGGGAAGAGGCAAAAGAGATTGTCCAAAACCCTCAAAACCCTCTAACACCAAAGAAGATTTCTCTCGGCAAAGCTCTCTATTTCGACCCTATTCTCTCCAAAAATGAAACTATAAGCTGTGCAAGCTGCCACATTTTGGAAGATGGCGGAGATGACAACCTTCCTACCGCCATAGGGATTGAAGGCAGAGCAAACCCCAAGCATCTGAACTCTCCTACTGTATTGAATGCCGCTCTTGCAAAACGGCAGTTTTGGGATGGAAGAAGCCCAGATCTTGAAGATCAGGCTAAAGGGCCCATAGCGGCACCATTCGAGATGGGAATGACGCCGGAAGAGACGGTGATGCGCATAAAAAGCAATCCCAACTACTCAAAAAGATTTTTAGAGGTTTTTCCAGATGAGGGGGTCACTTTTGATACGATCACGAAAGCGATAGCCGCCTATGAAAGAACCCTTCTAACCCGCGGGGCTTTCGATCTTTTTTTGGAAGGAGATGATGATGCGATATCTCAAAAGGCGAAAAAAGGGCTATATCTTTTTATGCGCTTGGGATGCAAAGGCTGTCATACGGGTATGAGTGTAGGGGGGCAGAGTCTTCAGAGATTCCCTTTGAGGCGCTACAACTCCATCCTCTCCCCGGAATCTCGTTTTATCGGCGACGAGCGCTACTTCGCCGGGTTCAGCTGGCAGAAGATTCGCCCGGAAGAGCCCTTTCCTTTTCCCGATATAGGCGGTTTTCACGGTAGAAACGGTCAGTTTCTATTTAGAGTACCTATCTTAAGAAACGTAACACGCACTGCCCCATATTTCCATAACGGATCAGTTGAGAAGATAGAGGATGCGGTAAGAATTATGGCGCGCCATCAGCTCGGGCTCATACTAAGCGATGAGCAGATAGGGCAGATAGTCGAGTTTTTGAAGACACTCGAAGGGGATCTTGTGGAGTATATGGCGGAATGAAAACTATACTGCTCTCTATGGCTCTTTCGCTCTCCCTTCTATGCGATACGACCATAAGGTGGTATGGAGATTTCGATGAAGCTCTCAAAGCTTCCCAAAGCAGCCGAAAGCCTCTTTTTGTGGTTGCGGTTGAGAGAGGCTGCAGTGAGTGCAGGGAGCTTTTTGCAACCACACTTATGCGCAAAAGTGTTGTTGCTATCGTAAACTCAAAAACGGTACCGGTGATTGTTACGAAAGAGAGTGAGAATTATCCGATAGAGCTTTTATATACACTCAGCTATCCGGCTATATTCCTTCTCTCGCCGGATGAGGTGCTACTGAAAGGTCCAATTACAGGAGCAGTGGAAGCTGCTCTACTTGAAAAAGAACTCTTTAACGAACTTTAGCTCCTTTGCATCAAGATTCATCTTGTCTACCGTTTTGTTGTTGTCATCCAGAATCAGAAGGGTTGAGCCTTCGATCTTCAGGTGTGACGCACCCCACTTTTTAAGAAGATCGTCGAATGCCAGAAAGACTTTTGCGTTGTCGATTTTGAGCTTCTCGCCGCTCTTTTTGTCGAGAATATCGAGCCCCCCTATAGTTTTAGTGATTTCGTAGGGAAAGTATGCGCTTATCTTTTCGATTACATGCTTATCTTTCTTTTGTGGCATATTCATTATAAGAGTACTTATGCTTAAAAATGCGAAAAGGGCCATAAGTGCCAAAACCATCTTTTTACTGAACATCTATATCCTTTTTAAAAATTTTATCTATATATATTTTCGCTTTCTCATCGAGCATCTTCATCCTCTCTTTGCCTTTCGGAAGCGAAGAGCGCAGCCTCTTCATCTCTTCGAGAAACTCTGCAATAGAGTCGGGTATGAGTCTCTCTATGGCGCGTCGCAGATATTTCGCTACCGAGGGTGATATGCCGGAAGTGGAAAAAGCGACAGTCAAAGCCCCTTTTTTGGTATATGAGGGGAATATGAAGTCGCAGTAGTCGACCGAATCGACACTATTGCACAGTATATGTCTGCTTTGGCAAGCCTCATATATGCGCTTTTGCAGCTGCAGATCGTCTACAGCCACTATCACGACTCCAAACCCCTCTATATCCCCCTCTTCATAGGGGCGATTGAAAACCTTCAAGCCTGCCGACTCGACGAGCTTTTGAGTCTCTTTTGAAAAATGCGGAGCCACTACTGTAATATTGTCGGTGAAGTCGAGCAGCTTTTCGATCTTCTCACCGGCTATATAACCGCCTCCGACAACCAGTACAGATATTTCATCAAGCTTTATGAACGCGGGAAAGTATGCCAAAAGTAGCTCCGTTTTCAGCTCTGCTCCAATAGGGACAATAGTAGCATACCGCCTATAAAATGGCGTTGATAGTTGTCAAGGAAAGTGTAAAGGGTAAAACTTTATAATGGGTCAAAAAAAGAGAAGAGGATATGGAAAAAGAGTTTTTGACCCTTATACAAAAAGAGTTTCCGGTAGCAAAAAGACCTTTCGCCGAGCTTGCCGACAAGCTGGGTTCCAGCGAGGATCAACTGCTTGAACTATACAGAAGATTGAAAGATGAGAAGATAATACGGCAGACTTCGGCTATATTTGATACCAAAAGCCTCGGCTACAGATCATCCCTAGTCGCTTTCAAAACGAACGATATAGAGAAGGCAGCTTCCATAGTGAACCTTCATCCCGGGGTGAGCCACAACTACGAAAGAGAGAACCCCTACAATCTCTGGTTCACTATAGCGGTAGCGCCCGACTCAAAACTGGGTTTGGAGAGGAGCGTAGAGATTTTGGCGCAAGAGGCGGAAGTTGAAGAGTATATAATATTGCCTACCAAGAGGATGTTCAAGATCTCCGTACAGCTTGACCTCAAAGGAGACAGGGCCAAGAAGGAGAAGAGAAGAAGAGTTGAAAAAGAGCCAATGGATCTTGAACCGATACACTACGAGATCATAAAGGGGCTGCAGAAAGATATAGATGCCGTCAGAGAGCCTTTTGCAGATTTGGTTGATAGTCTTGGAATAGATTACGATAGATTGGCGGCAGAGGCTAACAGGATGAAAAGGGCCGGCCTTATGAGACGCTTTGCCTCCATTCTATACCATAGAAAAGCCGGGTTTACAGCAAACGCTATGGTTGTGTGGAAAATCCCTGAAGAGCGTGCAGAAGAGATAGGCGAGCAGGTGGCGGCATATAGTGCGGTGAGTCACTGCTATCTTCGCCCTGTCTATCCAAATTGGCCCTATCCGCTCTTTTCGATGGTTCACGGCAAGAGCAAAGAGGAGGTTGAAAGCGTAGTTACTGAGATGGCCGAAGAGATAGGGGTGGATGAGTATAGCTATCTCTACTCCACAAGAGAGTTCAAGAAGGTACGCATAAAATATTTCTCCGAAGAGTTCAAAGAGTGGGAAAAGCGGTACAACACGATATAATTAGAGTATGTTTAAGCAGTATAAAGAGGCTATAGAGAGCTCCAATATAGTATCCAAAACCGATATAAACGGCATAATAACTTTCGTGAATGACGAGTTTTGCAAAATTTCGGGCTACAGCAGAGAAGAGCTTATAGGGCAAAACCACAATATAGTGCGCCATCCCGACGTTCCGGCCAGCAACTTCAAGCGGTTGTGGGAGACAATTTTAAATAAGAAGATATTCAAGTCCACCGTTATGAACAGGGCAAAGGATGGCAGCACATTCTATGTCAATACGACAATTATTCCCATTCTGGATGAAAAAGGAGATATAGAAGAGTTTATCGCTATCAGGTATGATGTTACCAAAGAGGTAAATCTGAAGATGGAGCTAGAAAGAAAAGAGAAGGAGCTCGAAGCTCTTAATAGAACTCTCGAAAAGCGTGTAGCGCTGCAGACCCGCAAACTCTACGAACTCAACAGACATTTGGAGGAGAGGGTGCATGAAGAGGTGCGGAAGAACGAAGAGAAACAGAAGATGCTCTTTTGGCAGTCACGTTTTGCAAGTCTTGGACAGATGATGGCGAGTATTGCCCACCAGTGGCGCCAGCCCCTGACA
>JAKIUX010000033.1 GCA_021647345.1 Hydrogenimonas sp. | reverse complement strand
GTGCGTCTCTATTGATTTTTCGATACTTCCTGAAAGCTCCAAATATGTAGAGCGAAACGTAGAGCCTAAAGCCAAAAAGCGTGTTCTTACGGATGGGCTGTAGAGAGAGAGGAGCATTACGACCCCCAAGAGAGCGAGGATCGTGAATTTGCGGTTGAACCTATTCATATGAGAGCTGCTGGAGAAGATCAATCTCTTCCAGTGCGCGTCCGGTTCCTTTCGCTACGGCAAGCAGCGGTTCTTCCGCCACATAGACCGGTAGTTTTACAATTTCCGAAAAGTATTTATCAAGCATTCTTATAAGCGCTCCGCCTCCGGTGAGAACGATCCCGTTTTCAACTATATCGCCAGCCAAATCCGGCGGTGTCTGCTCCAAAATATCCTTCAAAGCTTCCCCTATTTCACGCAGAGGCTCTTTCATAGCCTCTCTGGCATCTTCGCTTGTCAGCTCTACAGAGCTTAACAAACCGCTCACCTGGTCACGTCCGTTGACTATCATAGTGAGCTCTTCATCAAGAGGTAGCGCGCTGCCTATCTCTATTTTGATCTCCTCAGCTACGCGGTCGCCTATTAGTAGATTGTATTTGCGCTTTACATAATCCGCTATTGCCTGATCTATCTTGTCGCCTGCCGTTCTTATGGACTTGCTTATAACGAGCCCACCGAGAGAGACGACACCTATCTCGGTCGTGCCACCCCCTATATCGACTACAAGGTTGCCGTGGGGCTCTTTGACCGGAAGTCCCGCACCTATAGCGGCAGCCATAGGCTCCTCGATAAGAAAGACTTCTCGAGCACCGGCGTTTAGAGCAGACTCCCTAACAGCTTTTCGCTCCACTTGAGTTAGCCCGAAAGGAACACATACAATTATTCGAGGGCGTATGAAGCTTTTGCGGTGGTGAGCCTTTTCGATGAAGTAGCGAATCATCTTTTCGGTGATGTCGAAATCTGCGATTACTCCATCTTTCATTGGCCTTACAGCCCTAATATTACCCGGAGTCTTGCCCACCATCTCCTTAGCCTCCTGGCCCACGGCAAGAACCTTTTCACGCCCAAACTTATCCATTTGAATAGCGACAACTGAAGGCTCATTGATAATAATACCATTGCCTTTAACCAGCACAAGCGTATTTGCCGTCCCAAGATCTATAGAGAGGTCATTTGAAAAGACACCGATCAATTTGTTCAGAAACATTTATGCACTCTTTTTGCTTTTTTTGACATATAGCGGCTTTGCGCCGTTTTTTACCACATCTTCCGTTATCACTATCTCATATCCGGCATACTCCGGAAGATCGAACATTATATCAACCATTATCTCCTCGATAATAGATCTAAGCCCCCTCGCACCAGTCTTTCGCTCTATCGCCATCTGCGCGATCGCCTCCAGAGCCTCCCTTTCAAAGGTGAGCTCCACATCATCTATGGCGAAGAGCTTTTTATACTGTTTAACCAGGGCATTTTTCGGTTCGGTAAGAATTCTTACCATATCCTCTTTTGAAATCTCATTGAGTACTGCAAGCACGTGAAGACGCCCTATAAGCTCAGGAATCAGCCCATATGAGACAAGGTCATCAACTTCAACCTCGCTTAAAATTGCCTCTTCGTCGTTTTTAGAGCGTTTCTCCTGGTCGAAACCGAGAACGTTGCCGCCTAAACGCCTCTTAATGATATCCGAAAGCCCGTCAAACGCTCCGCCGCATATAAAGAGAATATTGGAAGTATCTATCTGTATAAAATCCTGATTAGGGTGCTTTCTGCCCCCTTTAGGGGGAATGTTGACTACACTTCCTTCGATTATCTTCAAAAGCGCCTGCTGTACCCCCTCTCCAGATACATCCCTCGTTATTGAGCGGTTTTCGCTCATGCGGGAGATTTTGTCCACCTCATCGACGAAGACGATCCCCTGCTCCGCCTTTTTTACGTCACCGTCGGCAGCTTGAAGCAGCCTTGTCAAGATATTCTCCACATCTTCACCGACATAGCCTGCTTCGGTTAGGCTAGTTGCATCTGCAATCGCTATAGGAACGTCAAGAAATTTTGCTATTGACTGTGCCATAAGGGTTTTACCGCTTCCCGTCGGTCCTATAAGAAGCACATTCGATTTTGAGATTTCAGTATCGTCATCTTCAATGGTACCTTGCTTGAAGATCCTTTTGTAGTGGTTATAGACGGCGACCGAGAGAACTTTTTTGGCCCTCTCTTGGCCTATAACGTATTGATCGAGAGCCGTTTTCAGCTCCTTCGGAGTCAGAAGCTCTCTCTCCAAACCTTCACTCTCCTCCTCTATCTCTCCAAAGAGTATTTTGTAGGCGGAGACAACGCAGTTTTTGCAAATATATACCCCGTTTCCCGCCAAAAGCGGATTTTCCGGGCTCTCTTTTGCACCGCAGAAGCTGCAGTTTCTATTTGTCATCTTTAATCCTCTCATATGGAATGCCCCGCTTGGTCTCAAGAACAAAACGGCACATCTTCTTTACCTCTTCGTTTTCGCTGCTTCGCATCAACGCTTCGGCACTCTCCTTCAGCGGCTTGCCTCTCTCGAAAAGCTCCTTGTATGCAATACGAAGCTCATTTACAACCTCTCTAGGCAGATGTCTTCTTAGACCTGTTAAATTCAATCCTCTAAGCACCGCCCTGTTGCCTTCAGCAAGGCAGTAAGGCGGAATATCCTGGCTAAGCGCGGAAGCACCCGCGATCATAGCCAAATCTCCAATCTTCACAAACTGATGTATAGGCGTCATTCCCCCGACAACCACACCGTCTCCTACCTCCACGTGCCCTGCAAGGGTAGCGGCATTGGCAAATATGCAGCGATCTCCTATAATGCAGTCGTGAGCGATGTGAACATATCCCATCAGCAGGTTGTCGTTTCCTATTCTGGTGACTCCTCCGCCACCTTCCGTGCCCGGGTTCAAAAGGGTGAACTCTCGTATCGTGTTCCTGTCGCCTATTACAAGTTTTACCTTCTCGCCGTGAAATTTAAGATCCTGCGGTATCGAACCAACTACGGCATGCGAAAATATTCGGCAATCTTCACCTATTGTGGTATCTCCGTCGATAATCGCAGAGTGGCCTATTACCGTTCTGTCGCCTATCTTAGCTTCGGAAGATATATAGGCATATGG
The DNA here is from genome assembly GCA_021647345.1 of Hydrogenimonas sp. GTDB lineage: Bacteria > Campylobacterota > Campylobacteria > Campylobacterales > Hydrogenimonadaceae > Hydrogenimonas. The sequence goes on along the minus strand of JAKIUX010000033.1, from coordinate 4,461 downwards.
CCCTATCTCTACATCCTCGCCTATGACGGCGCCCTCTTCAATTACTGCCAGCGGAGAAATCTTTCTCATCACTTATCCACTATCATCGCTTTTAACTCGGCTTCGGCTACCAGTTTATCATCTACATACGCCTTGCCGTCGAGTACCCAGATCGGCCCTTTCTGCTTTATGACACTAAGCTTGTATACAAGACGGTCACCCGGACGTACAGGATTTCTGAATTTGCACTTGTCTATACTCATGAAGTAGACAACCTTATCCTCCGTTCCGCTCTTTCCCTCTTCATCCATACTCTCAAAAGCCAAAATTCCGCCAGCTTGCGCCATTCCCTCTATTATCATTACACCGGGGTAGATCGGATGGCCCGGAAAGTGCCCTTCAAAGACCGGCTCGCTTATCGAGACATTTTTGTAAGCCTCTATCGATTTGCCCTCTTGGCACTCGGTCACTCTATCGACAAGCAAAAAAGGGTATCTGTGAGGCAGGATCTTCTGTATCTGTACAACATCCATCATGAGATTAAGTATCCTTGGGTTTAAAATCTTACTATTTTATCACAATACGACTAATTTTTCTCTGACATCCGGGTAGCTCACGGCCTCTATGAAAATTTCAAGCTTCCCTTCCGGCAGCTCTTCGAGAACTATCAGAGGGGAGAGATCCCAACTCTGCAAGCCGCACTCCTCCCTTACCCGCAGATCGGTCTGCAAAGGGGGAGGAGAGAAGATAAGCTCTTTTACACTCTTGTAACTTTCGCCGGAGATTTCATTATAACGCTTCAAGCCGATAAAACGTATCTCCTCTCTATTAAAAAGTGCCACCCCTTCCATATCGAACTCGACTCTGCCTTTACTATATCTTCTCTTCATAGTTGAGTATGGGGTGATGTAGCTCGCAACAGTCTCTCCTCTTTGCTTGACCCAGCCAAATCTAAGCCTGTAGTTTAAAAATTTCTGCCTGAGTATTCTATACTCTTTGCCAATATCTTCAAGCTCCATACGCTTTTCATACATAGAGAGTCTCTCCTCTATGGAGCCGGCAAGAGTCGAACCGCAAATCGGAGAGAATAGTTCGTCGGCAAGAGCCCCCTGCTGCTCCCGCTGAATCGTAAGTCCATATATGCAGCCACAGTAATCTTGCCTATAGAGTCTCTCTTTTTTGCTGATCTCCTGCTGCTTTTGGGTTCCTCCCTCCTTGCGGTAATCTACATGAACGAACTCCACACCGAAATGTTCGGCAAATCTCTCTCCGGTCCGCTTAAGCTGCTCCTGCGACTTTTTGGGGCTTACAAGAAGCGTGGTGGTCATCTTTTTTATACCGAGCTCTTTCGCTTTGGCGGCACTTACCTCAAAGCGGCGATCAAAACATATTTCGCACCTTGCACCCTTTTCGGGCTCCATCTCATACCCTTTGACCGCAGCCAGCCAACTCTCATAGTCGTAGGGCCCTTCGATAAGCTCTACCCCGAGCTTTTTGCAGCTTCTTTCAACATCAAGCAGCCTAAGCCTATACTCGCTGTAAGGGTGTATGTTGGGATCGTAAAAAAATCCTACAAGCCTCTCTTGCGGAAAATCCTCCCTCAATCTTTGCAAAAAGTAGTGGCTGTCCACACTGCAGCATATATGGACAAGCATCTACTTCATTCTCTCCAAATCCTTGATCCACTCATCAACTTCCGCGTCGCTGGGCATTCTCCAGTCCCCCCTTGGGCTGAGCGCTATAGTTCCTACCTTGGGGCCGTCAGGCATACAGCTTCTTTTATATTGCTGCGAAAAGAAGCGTCTTAAAAAGAGCTTCAGCCACTCCTTTATCTCCTCTTCGCTATATTTTGTTCCAAAAGCGGTTTTGGCAAGAAAGAGAATCTTGCGGGGAGATGTGCCGCTCTTTATCATATGGTAGAGAAAAAAGTCGTGAAGTTCGTATGGACCAAGAAGCTCTTCGGTTCGTTGGGTAATCTCTCCATCTTTTGAAGGAAGAAGCTCCGGGCTTACAGGAGTGCTCAAAATATCCTGAAGCAAAGAGGCGATCTTCGGATACTCCTGCGCCGCCCACTCCACCAGGTACCTGACAAGAGTTTTGGGAATCCCTATATTTATGGCATACATCGACATATGGTCTCCGTTATATGTGCTCCACCCCAGCGCCGCTTCACTCATATCGCCGGTACCTACAACTATACCGCCCTCTTTGTTGGCCAGATCCATCAATATCTGCGTTCTCTCCCTCGCCTGAACGTTTTCATAGACTACATCGTGCTTCTTAGGGTCATGCCCGATCTGCCTGAAGTGCTCAAGACAGGCATCTTTTATATCTATCTCTCTAAAGTCGACTCCGAGAGCTTCGCAAAGCTTTTTGGCATTTTCAAGAGTACGCTTTGAAGTTCCGAAACCGGGCATTGTGACGCAGACTATATCTTTCGTATCTCTTTTCGATGAAAGGTAAGTGCGATATACAGCCAAAAGAGCCAGGGTCGAATCGAGCCCTCCAGAGATACCTATAACACACTTTTTAGACCCTATATGCTCAAGCCTCTTATTCAGAGCCGCCGCCTGAATCGAGAATATCTCATCGCATCTTCTTGAGCGCTCACTCTTTTTTGAAGGAACGAAGGGGTGTGGATCTATGTGGCGGTTCAGCTGCGAAATTTCAGGGATTTTAAAGATCTCAACCCTTCTAAATGGTTTTAGCTCACCATCTGCGAAGCTCCCCTCGGATAGCCGAAGAGCAATAAGGCGTTGAGTATCTATATCTGCAAAGATGATCTGCGACTCATCGACAAAACGCTCTCCTCTTTCCAGCAGTGCACCGTTTTCTGCTATCATGCAATCTCCGCCGAAGACCAGATCTGTAGTCGACTCCCCTACTCCGCAAGAGGCGTACACATATGCCGCCATACATCGCGCGCTTTGAGCGGAGACCAAAGAGGTGCGATATTCGCTTTTTGCCACTATCTCATCGCTGGCCGAGAGGTTAAAGAGAATAGTCGCGCCGGCAAGCGCCTGGTACGAGCTTGGCGGAACCACCGTCCAGAGATCTTCGCAAACCTCTACTCCGAAAAGGAGGTCCTCTCCGCCATCGAAAAGAAGGTCGGTACCGAATGGCACATCCTCGCCCAAAATCTTTATAGTCTCGCCCGCTATCCCCAAACCGGAAGAGAACCATCTCTTCTCGTAGTACTCCTTATGTTCCGGTACGTAGCTTTTGGGAACGGCTCCGAGAATTTTGCCTTGCTGAATTAAAATAGCGCAGTTGTAAAGACGCCCTCTTCGCCAAAGCGGCGCACCGACAATAGCCGCAGTAGAATGCGATGTCGACGCTTCTACCATTTTGGAGAGTCCATCTTCGACCGCGCGATGGAGCCGCTCCTGGTAAAAAAGATCAGAGCAGCTGTAGCCGCTAAGCGAAAGCTCCGGAAAAAGAACCACAGCCGCATTCTGCTCTGAAGCGATATCCCACAAGCTGAGTATCTGCTCGACGTTGAAACCGACATTGGCCACCCTCACCTTCGGCACGGCGGCCGCCACTCTTACAAATCCGTACATTGCCCTCTCTTTGCCGCATCAACCGCTATGGTCGAACAATTAAGTATAATCGAAATTTTACCATACCGGTACACATACGAAAACGAAAGGAGCTAAGCAAAGCAATAGCGCCCTCCTCTTAGCCCCGCTTCTCTCTTTGCGGGTAGATCTTTATCGTTTTGATGGTATCGTTTTGGTCTATAGAGTCAAGAACTAACATACTGTCGGCATCATCATCCTCGATACCGCCAAAAACCGTATGAACACCGTCAAGATGAGGGCACGGCACGAAGCAGATGAAAAATTGGCTTCCACCCGTATCTTTTCCTGCATGAGCCATTGAGATGCTACCCTTTAGATGTTTATGCAGATTTTTGTCGGTTTCACAGGCTATCGCCCAATCCGGTCCTCCCGTACCTACTCTTGCCGGGTTGCCTCCGGGACCGCTGTGAGGGCAGCCGCCTTGAGCCATGAAACCTTTTATGACACGGTGAAACTTCAAGTTGTCGTAGAACCCCTCATTTGCGAGCGTCGCGAAGTTTGCAACTGTATTAGGTACTTCTTCGGTGTATAGTTTCAGCCAGATATCGCCCTTCTCTGTCTCGATCTTTGCATACTGAAAACCATTCATTGTTTCAGCGTCGTAATCATACTTCTTCAACTTTTTTCCAACCATTACAATCCTTTGAATCTTATCTTGCAGTGAAGCGATTATACCACGAAGAAAAGTCTTCTCTACCTGATTCGTACTATTTTTATCTTCAGAGAAAGAGCTATCCGGTTGAGCCTAAGAAGTACCCTTTTATATAGAGGCATGTTGGCCACTCTTAGGTGGCAAAAAAGTTCATTGAGTCCGTCGCGTTCACTTTGAGTCAGATTGCTCATCCAAAGCCCTTATCTTATGTACTACGCGAATAATCTCATCATCATCCAGACTCCC
>JAKIUX010000032.1 GCA_021647345.1 Hydrogenimonas sp. | reverse complement strand
GTCTTACCCACACTACAAGCAGATTCGGTGTCGAGTTCGACTCTCTTGCCGATCTCGTAGCCTTCGGCATAGCACCGGCGCTTTTACTATATTTGTATGCGGGAGAGGAGTATGGGCGCCTAGGTATTTTGGTTGTTGCACTTTATATCATTTTCGGTGCGATACGTTTGGCCAGATTCAACGTAATGAGCCCAAATACAGATCCTTCCGTATTTATAGGGGTTCCGATTCCTGCCGCGGCCATATTTGTATCGGTGTGGGTTTTGATGTTCGAAGAGTATGAAGCTATAGAAGGGTTAAAGATAGTTTTAATGGTTGCTGTTTTGATACTGTCACTGCTGATGGTAAGCAACATCAGGTATCCGAGTTTCAAAAAGATTGATCTTCAAAAACCTGCTCTTACTAAGACTTTAATAGCTCTGATAATAGTCTCCTCTCTGATCTATCTATATCCGGTTGAAGGGTTCGCTCTGCTGATAACACTCTATATTATATGGGGTGTAGCAAGAGCTGTCAAAACTTTGAGTGAAAGAAGATTTCGGAAGGGAAGTTAAAGAGAAAAATTATCTATTAATAATAAAACTTCAGTATTGCTGCAACACTATATGTTATACTGTCAAAAGAGAATAGCAAAGGAGAGAAGATGCACGGAACCGACACCGGTAGAGTCAAAGCTATAAAATATTTGCCCAAAATCGAGATAAAAAACACTCTCCTACCCCTGCTTCTTCGATAACTTCACAATAGATTTACAACTTACTTTACAAGGATTGACAATGATGAAGGATAGAGTATATATTTTTGATACTACATTAAGAGACGGCGAACAGAGCCCGGGTGCGTCGATGAATACCGAAGAGAAGATCAAGATAGCGATGCAGCTTCAAAAGCTCGGCGTTGACATTATAGAGGCCGGTTTCGCGGCGGCAAGCCCCGGAGATTTTGACGCTATAAGAAGAATATGCGAAGTGGTAGACAAGAGCAGGGTCTGCTCTCTTGCGAGGGCGGTAGAGAAAGATATAGTTTTAGCGGGGGAGTCTCTCGAGGGTGCCGCACTTAAAAGGATACACACATTTATCGCGACAAGTCCTATTCATATGGAGCATAAGCTCAAGATGAAGCCCGACGAGGTTGTGAAGAGGGCGGTAGAGGCTGTCAAGTTAGCGCGCACCTTTACCGACGACGTAGAGTTTAGCTGCGAAGATGCGGGCCGCAGCGAGATGCCGTTTTTGAAGGAGATTCTCGATGCCGTTATAGAAGCGGGTGCTACGACTCTCAATATACCCGACACCGTAGGCTACCGTCTTCCTCAGGAGATGGGAGAGATGATAAAAGAGCTCAGCTTGCATGTAGGTGAACGGGCGATCATATCTGTCCACTGCCATAACGATCTTGGTCTTGCCGTGGCCAACTCTCTCTTTTCCGTAATGAACGGAGCAAGACAAGTTGAGTGCACTATAAATGGCCTCGGAGAGCGTGCCGGCAATGCCGCCTTGGAAGAGATCGTAATGGCTATGAAGACCAGGTCAGATATATTCAGCAATGTAGAGACAGCTATAATCACAAAAGAGATCTACCCGACAAGCCGTCTTGTGGCTGCCATTACAGGAATAGAGCCTCAGCCCAACAAAGCGATAGTCGGCAAAAATGCATTTGCTCACGAGAGCGGTATACATCAAGACGGAATGCTCAAGTGCCAAGAGACCTATGAGATAATGAGAGCCGAAGATATCGGTCTTGAGCAGAACCGGCTCGTTTTGGGAAAACATTCGGGAAGGCACGCTTTTAAAGATCGCCTCGAGGCTTTGGGTTTTGAGCTCTCACAAGAGGATCTTGACAAGGCTTTTGAGAGATTCAAGAAGCTTGCCGACAAGAAAAAAGAGATTTTCGACGACGATATAAGAATGCTTATAGCGAGCGAAATCACCAATATTCCGCAAGCGTTTGAGCTTGTCGGCCTGCAGATTGCCGACTGCTCGGCAGGCGTGCCGAGTGCTGCGGTAACGATACGCCATAACGGAGAGACGATAACCGATGCCGGTATAGGAGACGGAACTATAGATGCCATATTCAAGACTATAGACCGCATAAGCGGTCATGTCGGGGTACTCAAAGATTACAGGGTCGAGGCTGTCAGCCAGGGCAAAGACGCTTTGGCCAAAGTGGTCGTCAACGTTCAATTCGATGAGAATAGAGGAGCCGTAATAGGTCACGGGCTCAGTATAGATACAATGCTTGCAAGTGCCAAAGCTTACATAGGAGCTCTCAATAGCTACCTATCGATGCTCCCTTCAGAGTGCTCTATAGATAGCTGCGAAGGGGTGTAGCCGGCTTACAGATGCCCCTCGCCTCTTATTTTGAAGTCGAAATAGTTCGATTTGAAGGTTCCGTTTGGAATCTTTGAAAGCTGTATAACGGCGGCGTCGTAGTTTCCCTGCTCCATATAAAGAAGGGCGAGAGCGTAGCGGCTCTCTAAATTGTTCGGATCGCTTAGCTTCGCAAGCTCTAGCAGGGCCGAAGCGTTTGCCGGGTGATCTGCTCCGATTGACGCAACTGCGGCAAGGAAGAGTGTTCTGCTGTCTTGGTGCTTATATTTGTCTACAAGCTGGTTGAATAGTACGTAAGCCTCTTCGAACTCTCTTAGATATATGTTGCTGAGTGCAAGTGCTTCAACGATACCTGCCGGATCCTCTTGCTCTTCAAGCAATCTCTCTTTCGAGTTCACCTTGAATCTATATAGAGTTCCGGTTATGAAACGAAGAGCTATGTAGTTCTCTCTTGTAAAAGCGCTTCCGTAGTAGACCGCATCGAGGTTTAATCTTCTCTTTTTGAGGTATCTGGCCGCTTTTGCGCTGAAAGATTTGATACCGAGATCTTTATAGGTTATCTCAAGATAGATGAGATTTGCCAATACATCTTTGGGCATGACGTCTCTAAGCTTTTTTACTTTGCTCTTCGCCTCCTCCCACATACCCATATTCGCTGCTATAATGGTATCAAAAAGCAGGTATATAGGTCTATTATCGTGAGGTGTCTGAAGCCATTTTGAGGCGCCGGCGCTATTGCCTTGATAGAAGTATAGAAGTGATTGGTAGAACTTCTGCTTCGTATCGGGATTATCTATCTGCTTCAAATCCTCTTGTATGAACTTCTCTACTTGAGGAACCTCTTTGCCTGTAAAGGTCTCGCACATCAGAGCGAATATGGCCGATAGATAGTTGGATGAGTCGAGGTGGTAGCTTCTTAAAAAGTGTCTGTTGGCCTTTGTGAAGTTGCCCATCTGTGCGTATGTGAGTGCCAGATTGTAGTGGAGAATTGAGTGGTTGGGGTAGCTTTTTAGAGCCTCAAGAAGGAGTGAGTTCGCCTTTTGGAGTCTATTCTCTATGGCTGCCTTTATAGCTTTTGAGATAAGCAGGTTTACCCCGGATATTTTTGAGCTTCTTGAGAGATATTTGGAAGCTTCCGACTCCTCGTCTACATATATAGATGCGTTACCCTTCTTTATGTAATTTATGGTCTGGTTGGCGTTGAAAACTTTGAAGGGTGCAAATTCGAAGATGAGTCTGTAGGCGGTAGGAGGGGCGGTCAGGCTCTCTGCGCTGAAGCGCTTCTGAGCGGCATCGATATCGTATACAGAAGGGTGCAGTGATGTTTTTATGGGGTAGAGATCCAACCCTTTGCCTTTGAAATCTCTCTTTAACTCTTTAAGAAGCTTGGCCGCGCTTTGGGGTCTTTGGTTTTTAATATCTACAAGAGCGAGTGCTTTTCTGCTTTTGTAGGGGTAGAGAGCCTCATCTATTGCCTTTTTAAGATACTGCGTTGCAAGCTCATACTCTCCTGTTCTGGCATATAGCTGCCCCAAAAATAGGTAGTCTCGAGGTGTGGTGCTTCTTTCAAGAAGCTCTACAGCCTTTATAGGCCGATCGAAGGTTGTGTAGCTTATGGCTCCTATGCGGTCGAGCTCTTTTTTGTAGGCGGACGATACAGGGTGGTTTACCGCGCTTAGTATCTCGAAGTAATTGCCTCTGTAGAAGTTCACGGCGGCGTATAGATAGCTGTAAAGCGGCGAGTTGAAGCTTTCGGGCAGGTAGACTTCTGCAAGCTGAAGATAGTAGTCGAAGCGCTTTTCGTCTTTAAGGTGAAGCGCGCAAACGGCGGCATTAAGAGCGCTTATGGTTCTGTTTTCTCCGCTCTCTATCGCCTTCTTGAAAGAGGCTATCGCCTCTTCGTAGAGCCCCTGCTTCATCTGGGCGACACCGAGGTTGTAGTTTGAGATGGCGGCGCTGTATGTAGCTATCTGCTCGAAAAGTTTCAGAGCCTCTTTTTTGTCACCTTTGGCATAAAGGATGTTGGCCTTTTTTATCATCTTCTCCAGCTCAGATTGAGCCGCGAGAGGTTTTATCTTTTGAGCCGTTTTTATCTTTTGAGCCAGCTTCGAAGTATCAATGCTCTCTTTTGTGCTCTCCTCTTTGCTTAAAAAAATTACAAGAAGTACGATAACGGTAGCTGTCGCAAGAGCAAGCGCTCCTAAGAGAATGTAGAGCCGCTTTCTATTTCCGCTATCTTTAGGTCTATTTTGACCTTTTTCCTCTTGATTCTCTTTCTCCAAAGAGGCTCTCTCCTCCTCTTCGTCAAGGATGATTACCTCTTCTTCCGCCATCTATCTCTCCTAAAGGTAGGCTCTTAGAGCTTCAGGCACTATAATGGAGCCATCATCTTGCTGGTAGTTCTCCATAATGGCGATTAGCGTTCTTCCTACCGCCAGACTTGAGCCGTTTAGGGTGTGTACGGGTCTATTTTTTTTGCCGTCTTTGTATCGAATCTTCGCGCGGCGCGCCTGGAAATCTCTGGTGTTCGATATTGAGCTTATCTCTCGGTATCTTCCCTGTCCAGGAAGCCACACTTCAAGATCGATCGTCTTGGCGGCGCTAAAGCCCATATCTCCTGCGCATAGAAGCATCTTTCTGTGGGGCAGCCCCAAAGATTTGAGAAGGTCCGAAGCGCAGGTGACCATCTCATCGAAAACTGCATCGCTCTCTTCGGGAGACGTTATGGCGACAAGCTCAACTTTGTCGAACTGATGCTGGCGTATCATGCCTCTTGTGTCTCTTCCTGCAGAGCCCGCCTCTTTTCTGAAGCAGGGGGTGTAAGATGTGAGCTTTACAGGAAGCTCTTCGCTCTTTAGAATCTCATCTCTATATAGATTTGTAAGAGGAACCTCAGCCGTTGGTATCATATAGAGATCTTCTTCCTCTATCTTGAATAGATCATCGGCAAATTTGGGCAGCTGCCCTGTGCCAAAAAGCGACTCAGAGTTTGCCATGAAGGGTACGCAGACCTCTTCGAACCCCCTCTCTCTGTTGAAGTCGAGCATATAGTTTATTAGAGCCCTCTCGAGTCTTGCCCCCTCGAAACGCAGAGCGCTGAAGCGGCTTTTGGCTATCTTCACGCCGCGTTCGAAGTCTATCCATCCGTTAAGCTCCGCAAGCTCCCAGTGCTCTTTCGGCTTGAAGCTAAACTCTTTCGGTTCGAGTATCTTTTGAAGCTCCACATTCTCCTCTTCATCCGTACCGTCGGGAACATCTGGGTCCGGGATATTGGGAATCGCCGAAGCTATCTGAGTAAGCTTCTGCTCCAACACCCGAAGCTCCTCGTTCATGGCGGCTATGCGCTCTTTGTTGAGAGAGACCTCTTTTTGGAGCCCGGAGATATCTTTTCCTTCACGCTTATATTTGCCAAAGAGTCTGCTCATGCGGTTCTGCTCCGCCTGGGCGGCTTCGAGCCTCTTTTGAGCCCTCTTCTTCTCTTCAAAAAGAGCTTTTAGTCTCTCGAGCAGCTTCTCATCAACACCGCGCCGCTTCAGAGCGGCCGCAACGGTGTCGAAATCTTTCTCAATACGCCGAAGATCGACCATCTTTTTCCTTGAAATTTGAGATTTTAGATATTTTACAGAAAATCGCTTTACGATCAGATATCGTCATACAGGTTGTAAACCTCTGCTGATACGATCGCTGAAAAGTATGTTAGCCATAGCAGAATCAAAACGGCGACCGGAATGAGTATAAAAAGAGATGCGCAGATCCCCGCCACTATCATGGCACCGAAGAGTATCAGCATCCATAAAGAGACGATTTTTAAATACTTCATTGTGAAAGCGGCTCTCCAAAATCGAGTTGAAAAGAGCATGAAGAGAGCGTTGAGAGCGTCCGAAAAGCTCCTCTGCATAAGGGCGTATCCATATACCAGGGGCCATATATACCCGAAAAATGTTATAGCGATAATGAAAAAGAGTATGGCGGGAGTGCCCATTCCCAAAATCTGTGTATAGAAAATCATCGCCTGCTCCGGTGCCATACTGCTATTTCCCATCTGCTCTTGCATCATACTGAAGATCGCTCCGCCGCCTGTTAGCCAAAATATTAGCGCTGTGGCTGCAATAAAGATGACGGAAATTATTATGAAACCAAGATAGAAACCAGATGCGGGTGCCAAAAATGAGAAGAGCATATCTTTGACATTTGCATTCTGAATCTGCTCTTTGAAATTTTCGATATTCGAGCTTTTGATTATATTCTCTACCGCCCAGTAGGCCAAGGCGTAAAATATAATACTCTGAAGGACTCCAGCGACTATGCCTAAAATCGGGATTATCTGAAAAAGCATGAGAAGCAGCAAAATTGCAGCTACGATAGCGCTGTTTTTCCAATTGGCACTTAGTGCGGCCCATGTGTAATCAAGTGCGGTTCCTATGGGTCTGTTTCTGAAACTTTCATCTTTAAAAATATGCATTTTGGCTCCTTTCAACCATATATTCGTTTAAATAGCATCATACCGGCTATAGTAGCCGTTATACAGAGTGCGGCGTTTAAAGCGATGTTTGCCGTAGCTCTTCCCCACAGCCCTTCCTGAAGCATCGTAACGGTCTCTAACGAGAATGTCGAGAATGTCGTAAGAGCTCCAAGCAGACCCGTTATGAAAAGCGCTTTCTGGTGAGGCGAAATTACACTTTCAAAATATAGCACCGCAAAACCTACGATGAAACTCCCCAAAACGTTCACGCTGAGTGTGCCTACCGGAAAGAGGGTTGGCGAGAGTTTCTGTACCCAGCCGCTTATAAGAAAACGCAAAATTGCTCCTACGAAGCCGCCAACACCTACGGCTATTATCAGACTCAGCTGCATCAGCTCTCTTTGAAACCGGGATGCTTGTATGAGATCACTTCCACATCGCTCATGGTTAAGAGCCCCTCATCTATGATGTTGTCGACGCTGTCGACAAAAGTTTTGATCTTCTCCTCTTTGTCGATCATCTCAATAACGAGGGGAAGCTTCTGTTTCAATACCCAGACATTGAAAGCGTGAAGCTGGGAGTGGGCCCCTAAGCCGGCTACTGCTTTTAATACGGTGGCTCCCGAAATACCCGCATCTTTGGCTCTTTGCAAAAGAACCTCCCAGAGCGGTTTTCCTTCGAAACTATCTTCGTTGCTTATGTAGATCTTTAGAAGCTTTCGCTTTCCCAGGTATCGTTTCATCATCTTGTCCTATGTGCTGCAGCTTATCTCGAAAACCGCTTCGTTGACACGCTTCATACTCTCTGCCGCCTCCTCGCGGGCACATCTGTTCCCCTCCGCCACTATCTCTTCAACCTCTTTTTCGTCAATGGCAGCTCTTTTAGCTCTGATAGGCTCGAGCACTCTCTCGATGCTTTGGGCGCATATCTTTTTGCAATCTACGCATCCGATGGCTCCGGTGCGGCAGTCGGCGTCGATTTTCTTCACCGTT
>JAKIUX010000031.1 GCA_021647345.1 Hydrogenimonas sp. | reverse complement strand
TTTAAAACTTTAGTATCATCCAGTACAATGGCATTTTCGAGGCTGCCGCCGAGAGCCAAATTTTTGCTTCGCAAATACTGAACCTCTTTCAAAAAACCGAATGTTCTCGCCCTTGCGATCTCTCTTATGAAGTTCTGTTTGGAAAAGTTAAATCTTCTATGCTGATGCGCTATAACCGGGTGGTCGAACTTGATGGTAAAATCGAACTCCGCCGTCTCAGAGGGTTTCAAAGAGACATATTTATCCCCTGATGAGACTTTTACCTCTCTTTTAATGCGCAAAATCTCTTTTCCTGCACTCTGCTCTTCTACTCCCGCTTCATCGAGCATCATGCAGAAACTTGCGGCACTTCCGTCCATTATAGGCATTTCGGCATCATCCAAAACTACACGCATATTGTCTATACCGTAAGCGTATACGGCTGAGAGAAAGTGCTCTATCGTAGAGACGTTTGAACCATCTTTGCCTATAACGGTCGCCATCTGGGTATCTACGACATACTCCGGCGACAAAGGAATCGTAACACCGCTATCTTTTCTATAAAATAGAATCCCGCTGCCACTCTCAAGCGGCTCGAGGCGAAGGCGAACGGGCTTGCCTTTATGAAGCCCTATTCCTACGCTCTCGACCGCTTTGGCTATCGTTCTTTGTTTTATCATAATCAAACCTGCCTTGCCCCTCTTCTTGCGTGAAAAGGTCGTTCTTTAAAATCTGTTCCGGTTTTATATATCGTCATAGCTTGCTGACTCATTATACCATAACTGTTATTCACTGCGCCTATCTATCATCTTCCTGGCAGCCTGAAAGACAGAAGTGATGTTATTTTTTATCCAGTGCGCATCCATCCACTCCACCGGTCGTACCTCTATTCCCTGTACCACTATGCCAAAGTGCAGATGATCACCCAAAGCGAGACCGGTTTTGCCAGTTTTGGCGATCACTTCCCCTCTTGAAACATCATCTGCCTCCCTGACATCGACGGATGAGCAGTGGCCGTAAAGGGTGTATAGTCCAAGACCGTGGTCTATCATAGGCATATTCCCATATATTCCGTTATAGCCTGAGTATACGACGCGCCCAGGGTTTGAAGCTATAATATCAGCCATCTTTAAACTTGCTAGATCAAGACCAAGATGGTAGGCTTCACTCACCTTTTTTCCCTTGTAGTAGTAGAAGCGGTGATCCCCGAAACTTGCCACTTTTTTGGAGTTTTTAAGAGGCGAAAACGGTTTTACACTCCATCGTCTGATAAGCTTGTCGGAGACCTTGGATCCTATCTTATGTATCAACTCCTCATTTTTCCGGCGAATATCTTCATTTATAACTTTAAAGCGCTCGAGAGGATCAGACAGATTTGCCGTCTCGTCAAACATCATCGCAAGGTCAGCTACTTTTCCGTTTAAAAAGCGATCTTTCAATGTTATATTGGAGCGGCGATATCTATATCTCTCTACAAATAGAGGAATATGAGCTTTTGCGATATTTCCCGCAAGGTCTGTCGCCTCCACCCATGCTCTAAACCTCTTTTGCTGTACCGGCCAAGCTATCAGAGTCGCATAATACCCTTCTTTGTAAAACGGTTCGGCTTTGAAGATTTTACCAAAAGAGGTTTTTACATAGACGCTTTTTAGATTTTCATCATTTGCTCCAAAAACTATAAGAGCGCTCCCTCCTTGAGTTAGGGAGTAGGAGTTAGTCAAAACCAATGCTGTAGGCCGCACGGCGTCGATCGATATATTGACAGTCTTAGAGATACTGTTGCCCTTTAATAGATTCCAATTGCTGGCATCTGTAACCTCTATGCGCATTGAGGCGGAGGATGATCTTCTATTCCATCCAGCCCTGGGAAGCTCAACCGAAATCTCAACCTCTTTTTGTGGAGCGGAGCTCTGCTCTTCAAGAACTATAAAGTCTGAAGTGCCGTCATTGAGAGTAACCCTGTAGCTTCGAATGCCGCTATCATCCCTTAGCTTCACTCTAATCGGCTCTTTTAGGTTCCAGTAGAGTCTATCAGACACCTCTATAGTCGGAGCGTTTCTTTCAAATATAGGTGAGTTGGCAAGATATACGACACCCCCAATAAGCACCAGGAAAAAAAGGACTAGAATGGTGGCTCCGACACTGCTCTTTTTTCTTCTCATTGCAACTCCTCTTCGATTCTTTTCAACAACTTCTCCTTAAGCAGTTCCCGTTCCAAGCCGTTAACGGTAAATCCGGCTGCCCTTATATGGCCTCCTCCTCCAAAGGAGAGTGCTATTTTGCAAACATCTACTCGATTTTTAGAGCGCAAAGAGACCTTCAAGCCTCCATCGGCTTCTTCTCTTATCAAGAAGCCAACCTCCACGGTCGCAAGAGACCTTGCATAATTTACGATATCGTCTGTCTCGCTCACTGAAGCACCGGACTCTTCAAGCATACGCAACGTTATATCAAGCCCAGCAACACGCCCATCAAGGTAGAGCCTAAGCGTCTGAAGAACTTTAGGCAGAAGCCTAAGTTTGCTTAGCGGCTGGTTCTCTCTAAGCATCCTTGCGGTCCACTCCGCGTCAGCTCCCAGCTTGAGCAGCCTTTTCGCGAAGTCGAATACTCTTTCGTTGACACCTTCGTATCCGAAAAAGCCGGTATCACTCAAAAGGGCGGCGTAGAAGTTAACGGCAGCCTCTTTAGAAACGTCCCATCCTGCAGATTCGACAAGCTTAAAGGCTGCTTCGGAAGCGCTGGCAAACTCCGGTTCCACTATATTAACATCTGCGAATCTGGTATTGCTGCGATGATGATCTATATTGATTATCTTTACTCCATCTTCGATTTCAATGCCGATCCTATCTAAACTTCCCGAATCTACGGTGACTATAAGATCGCTTTGGGGGTTGATACTTTGGCGAATATTCTTAAAACCGGGCAAAAAACCAAGATGCTGCGGAAGTGGATGGCTTGCAAAGAACAGATCCGTCCGTTTCGAGAGCCTTTTGAAAATATGCCAGAGCCCGAGAGCGGTTCCCAACGCATCGGCATCCGGATTCAGGTGACCTGTAACCGTTATGTGGCGGCTCGACTCTATCAGCTTCTTCGCTTCACTATATGGATCATTTTTTCTCATAGATGCGATTTTATCCAAAAAAAGGTCAAAGCCCCCTTTTGCTTTTGTAAACAAAGGCCAACACTTCGGCAACGGCATGATAGAATTGCTCCGGCACCTCTTTATCTATATCCACATTTTTGTACAGCTCTCTTGCAAGGGGAGGATTCTCTACTATCTGAACACCGCTCTCTCTTGCGATCTCTTTAATTTTAAGAGCTATAAGGTCGGCACCTTTGGCAACCACTTTAGGAGCGGCAGACTCCCCCTCTTTGTATCGCAGAGCTACCGCGAAATGTGTGGGGTTGGTTATGACCACATCCGCATTGGGAACCTCTGCGAGCATCCTTTTTCTTGCCATCTCCATCTGGATCTGCCTTATCTTTGCCTTTATCTCCGGGTTTCCTTCGAGCTGCTTCATCTCATCTTTTATCTCCTGCTTCGACATTCGAAGCCCTTTGAAATAGTTGTATCGTACAAATAGTATATCTATCAGAGCCAGCACCATAAGCAGCACGAGCATAACGGCGGCTATCACGAGAGCTCTATCTCCAAGCCAGGCCATCTGCTGCATAAGATCTGCCCTCGCTATCGATACAAGCTCCTCTATAAATCCGATAAAAACAGAAAATGCAACAATGAAAACAGCGGCTACTTTTATCGTGATCTTGGCACCCTCTACCAGCTTTTTCATCGAAAAGAGATTCTTCGCACCCTTTAAAGGGTCGATCTTCTTTAGATCAGGTGTAAGAGGTTTGGTGGTAAAGAGAAAACCAAACTGCATCCAGCCTGCCACCAGCCCGGCTACCGCCACCGGAAGGGCCAGAGGCAGCACCATTATAAGCAGTTGGTATATCGTATATGAGGCGATATCGATAAGCAGAGAGGGGGTTATCTCGACACCGAAGAAGTGAGTATAGTAACGGTAGAGGTTTTCAAGCCTATCCATGATCCAAGAGAAGAGTGCGGCAACCGTAATGACCGCGACAAGAAGAGTGACAAAGCCGGAGGCGTCCATACTCTTAGGGACATTCCCCTCTTTTCTTGCATCTTCAATCTTTTTGGGGGTTGGTTCTTCGGTCTTCTCTAAATCGTCAGCCATCTTTTAGCTTGATATCTTCATAGAAAGGTCTATCCATTTGGATTGATGGATGATGCTGCCTGAACTTATCGCATCGATACCGGTTTTTGCATACTCTCTTATATTTTCGAGAGTGATATTTCCGCTTGCCTCCAGAAGAGTGCCGGGGAAGTTCTCGTTTCTATAGAGCACAGTCTCACGTATCTGCGAAACCGCCATATTGTCACACATAACTATATCGGCCCCCGCATCCATCGCTTTCGCAGCCGCCTCAACACTTTCGCACTCAATCTCAATCTTCGTAGTAAAAGGGATCTTTTTGCGCGCCTTTTTCAAAAAAGCCGGCAGATCCTCTATTAGACTCAAGTGAGTATCTTTTAGCATCAAAGCGTCATCAAGGCCCATTCTGTGATTAACCGCACCTGCGACACGTACGGCGTACTTTTCGAAATTTCGCAGCATTGGGCGTATCTTTCTCGTATCAAGAAGCAGTACACCCGTACCCTCCAAAGCTTTTATATAGGGTTGCACGTGCGTGGCTATTGAGCTTGCGTGCAGAAGCATATTCAAAAGAGTCCTTTCAGCCGCCAGCAGATCGGCTGCTGAACCCTTTATCTTCAATAAAAAATCACCCTCTTCAAACCTATCTCCATCTCTCTTTTTCCAATCCAGCTCTAGCTTGCAGAATCGGGCCAATGCTTCGAGATAGGGCTCTCCGGCAGCTATACCGGCGCTTTTGGCAACAATATATGCTTCAGCCTCTTTTGCAGGCGCAATACGCCCAAAGAGGTCCCCGCGCCCTATATCCTCAAGCAGTACCTCTTTGACGAACTCCTCTATAATCATAGCGCCAACATTCTCTCAAGTGCGATATTGGCCCATTTGGCCGTATCTTCATCTACGAATATCTCTGTAGGAACTTCACCCTTTTTTATCGCCAAAAGTGTATTGTAGACATCTTCGAGCGTAGTCTCGTTCATGGTAGGACACTCGGGCTTGGTAGAAGAGAGAACATATATATTTTTATCTCTCATTCTATGGACCAGGTTGTATTCTGTTCCGACTGCAACTTTCTGATCTTCGGGAAGCTCGTTTACATACTTTATAAGCTGACTCGTAGAGCCGCAAAAATCGCTTACGGCCACGACCGATGGGTCGCATTCAGGATGTACGGCTATCTTTATGCCCGGATACCTCTTTCTGTAGAAGTTAACATCATCTACCGTAAAGAGCTGATGCACCGAGCAAAATCCGTTGTAGCATATAATATCGGCCTCTTTAGGATCTTTACCGTCTCCTATGACGCACGACTTAAGACCCATCATGTTGGCTATATTCTGCCCGAGACAGCGGTCTGGAACGAAGAGTATCTTCTTGCCGCTCTGCAGACCCTGCTCTATAATTTTATAGGCGTTGGAGCTTGTGCAGACCATTCCGTCCATCTTAGCGACACTCGCTTTAACTTCGGCGCTTGAGTTTATATATGTAATAGGAAGAACATCCTCTTTATCTATTCCCGCCTTCTCTATATACTCTATCGACTCGTCAAAGCAGCCTTGATCTATCATTCTAGCCATAGCACAACAAGCAATCCTTGGCATTGCGACACGTTTATGAGGCGCTAAGACCTTAACGCTTTGGCCCATGAATCCGACACCGCAAAAGAGTACCCATTCGCGATTGTCAGCTTTGCACCTTTTTGCAAGTTCGAGACTATCTCCCGTTATGTCAGCTAGTTCGAAAACTTCGTCACGCTGATAGTAGTGGGCCACGATAGTCACCGGCAGCTCTTCTCTAAGTTTCGCTATCTTCTCTTTCAGTTCCTGCTGTTTCAAAGTAGTTCCTTAATGGCGTTGTAACCAATATTATTCTATAATTGCGCAATTTTACCATAAAAGGTCAACATGGAGTTTCTAAGCAATCCGAACATAATATTCTATCTTGCCGCATTTTTGATAGGGGGAATCCCTTTCGGGCTTATTTTGGCCAAGCTTTTTGCCGGAGTCGATATAAAGAGCAGCGGAAGCCAGAGTATCGGCGCGACCAACGTTCTTAGAGTAGTAAAAGAGGAGAATCCGAAACTTGCAAAAAAGCTCGCCATAGCCACGGTGATTCTGGATGCACTCAAAGGCGTGGCTGTGCTTCTTGCCGCAAAGCTAGCCGGAATGCCCGATGCTACCCTATGGGGTATTGCAGTGCTGGCTGTTGCGGGGCACTGCTTCAGCCCCTACCTGATGTTCGAAGGGGGTAAAGGTGTCGCCACCGGAGTAGGGGTGCTCGCTTTCATGATGCCCGATGTTGCCGCTATCGCCATAGCTGCTTGGTTTGTTCTAGCAAAGACGCTTAAAATCTCTTCGCTCTCATCTCTCGGCGCACTTATCGTTTTCATTCTCACCAGCTATATTCTATACCCGGATGTTCCGGCCATCCACTCCCACGCCCCTATATGGATCATAGCCATAATTGTGGTATATAAACATATACCAAATATAGTTCGGCTTATAAGCGGAAAAGAGTCCAAAGTAGCGTGAAGATATCTATAAAAGAGCTAAGATTTGAAGCCGTTATAGGCATATTGGAGTTTGAACGCGAAACTCCGCAGCCTGTAGAGATAGAGTGCAATATAGAGTACTCCTACAGCAAAGGAGAGTTTTTGGATTATGCAGAGGCTGCAGCGCTTCTTGAGGCCACTGTCAAAAATGGAAAATTCTACCTATTGGAAGAGGCTTTGGAAGAGCTTTTTCTGAAAATGAGAGAAAAATTTCCTCAAATAGAGAGAATCAAAATCACAATTTCAAAGCCTGATATACTCCCAAATTGCCGCGTCTGCTTAAGCGACTCCCGCTCCTATCTTTAAAAATTTTTGAAAAAGAGTTTAAAATTAGCTAAAAATATGCTATAATCCCGCTTAAATTTCACACCAGAAGGACTTCATGCGATGCGAATACTTATTGTAGAAGATGAAACAACCGTAAACAAAACTCTCTCCGAAGGGCTCAACGAATTCAACTATCAGACAGACTCTGCCGAAAACTTCAAAGATGGCGACTACTACCTCGATATAAGGAACTACGACCTTATTCTTGCAGACTGGATGCTTCCCGACGGTAACGGACTTGAGCTTATTCAAAAAGCGAAGCAGAACAATCCTAAAACCGCAGTCATAATTCTCTCTGCAAGAGATGACAAAGAGAGCGAGATCGAGGCGCTCGAAGCGGGTGCAGACGACTACATTAAAAAACCTTTCGATTTTGATGTCTTGATAGCAAGAATAAAAGCGAGACTCAGATTCGGAGGAAGCAACGTTATCGAAATAGATGACTTAAGTATAAATCCGCAGGAGGAGAAGGTAGTATACCGAGGAAAAGAGATAGAGCTTAAGGGCAAGCCTTTCGAGGTTTTGACACACCTTGCACGCCACAGAGAAGAGATTGTCTCCAAAGAGCAGCTTCTTGACGCAATCTGGGAAGAGCCGGAGCTTGTAACGCCCAACGTTATCGAAGTCGCTATAAACCAGATCCGCCAGAAGATGGACAAACCGCTGGGAATTCAGACGATAGAGACGGTAAGAAGACGCGGTTACCGCTTCTGCTATCCTCAGAAACAGGGCGAAGAGTAACATCTAAAAGAGCAACAATAAGCGCTTCGGC